>CAZURM010000060.1:0-11692 GCA_964622945.1 uncultured Proteiniphilum sp. | reverse complement strand
AATCTCTTGTCGCCAGAAAAAGAAGAATTTGTGTATAACCGAATCAAGAACATTCTTCTCAAATATGGAACAATATATGACGAGGCAATGAAGTTTTATGGACCCATAATCGTGCTAAATGACGGCAAAGGCGAGAGGAAACTGAAAGTTGAAATATCTAACCGCCAGTGGGAAAACTCGTATGAAATAAAAAACTACTTGGGGATAAACATGAGGGTGATGACCCAACCTGATATGTTTGCTCATAAGCTGTGTGCACTGCTCGATAGAACCGACGTTACGAATAGAGATATCTTCGATTCGTGGTTTTTTATGAAACACCGAACACCCATCAACAAAGCGATTGTGGAGATGCGCATGAAAATGCCAATCACGGATTACATTCAAAAGTGTATAGAACAACTGCAATCTATGACCGACAAAGGGATGCTAAATGGATTGGGCGAATTGATGGACGAGGAGATGAAAAAGTTTGTTCGTACTGAGCTAAGACATGAAACGATTTCTCTTTTGATGTTTTATAAAGAGTTTCCTATTATTGAAGAGAAGTGAAAGTCCGCTAGCGCAATGTATTTCAAAGGTTGTGGTTTTGATGTATTGTATATATTGGATAAGGGGAAACGAGGAGGATTGAAAAGACTTCAGAGACTGCAAAGTAAAAAACAACAGAGGTGATTGAGTAGCCTCGACTCTCTCTCGTAAGGGGATGGGGGGGGGCAGTATTGCTTATTCAAACCTTATTTAAAGAAAACCTTATTGGTCATATTAAATAAAAGGATGCCCAATATGGGCATCCTTTTATTTAATCATCACTTATTATCAAAAAACTAAGTGAGCCTTAAAAAAAAGCAAAGCATAGTTCATCTATTCCTGATCATATTCATAAGCCCCAATATCTATTGAAGAACCTATAATTCGTTTGTTTCCAACAATATCAAATTGATCTTTTACAAAATTAGAATTTCCAGCATCAATCAAAATAGACTCACTATTAAGTTTAAAATCAGGTGTTTCACCTGTTGGATTCACAAAATTAGGACCGTTCGCAGAACTGTTTCCCTCATCTAATTCTATACAGTCAGTGCATATCAATCCCTTTTCATTTATCCCGCTTTGTATTGCACAATTAACAGCCACTACATCACCCCCAATTACAAGTGCTCGATAACGTTCTCCTTGGAGTATTTTAATATTCCAGAAAATGGAATTATATAATTTTGAACCTCCATAAATATAGTTTGGATTCCAATCTTTAGCTACACTGTTTGCAACAGTTACATTATAGAACATAGTGTTAGCTCCTCTTATCAAATATCGTTGTGTTTCTAAATTAGTAAAAACTGTATTTTCGACAACACAATTTAGTAAATAAGCTATAGCATTACCATGACGTATATTACGAAACTCACAATTTCGGAATCCATGATTCTCGTATATTTCAAAACAACCTACTCCTTTATTTTCATAATTGTCACAGTCAGCAAAAATAATTCCATCCATCCAAGTAATGTCTTCATTATTAGTCCATGCATTCATAAAATTAAATTTACCTCCAAGAAATACTGGTTTATTTCTCAGATCTCGCTCTTTAAATTTTGTTTCTGTTCCTGAAAAACCACCATATACATTGACGTGTTTCCAAGTAAGAGTAGAAGGAAACTGGTATTCGCCTGAAGCAACCCAAATTTCCAAATCACCATTTACAGAACTAGCATTCATGGCATCATGTATTGAGCCAAATGCATATTCCCATGACGAACCATCTCCATTTCCATTAGGTTTAACATAAATAATCTGGCTTTTACCTCTTTGAGCAATGAATATTGTATCAGAAGCTTCAATTGGTTCTGTTTTATCTCTGATAACAACATATCCATCACGCTCCATTCCAGATAGATTAGCCGAAACATCAAATCCAATGGTAACATTTTGCACATTCGTTCCATCAAGATTTGGAGCAGAACCTGCAGTAATCCAAGAATTAGATGGAACAACCTCATAGTCAACATTTAAAGTAACTGGAATCTCAAAATCATACTCTCCCCTTTTAACAATAAGATCCTTTTTATCCTTATCTAATGGAATAAAAAGAATTTTGTCTGTTGGTTTTTGAATAATGCTCAATGAGGCATCTGTTGTATTATCCTTATCTAACAGTTTTATCTCTGCAGTTTTATCATTATCTGTTGCATTTTTAGCTGCAACAATTTTCAATTGATTATCACCTACTTTAGTAAAGCTGAAGCCATCTTTAGAAGATACTTCTGGTTTCCAATCTAAATGAGTAACCACATCAATCATTACCTCACCTCCTTGTCGATTAAAATAAACTAAACTTTGAGGAAGTGTTATTAATGATCCTCGTCCTTTTTGAATCACCTCTATCCTTTGAGTAAGCTGATCCATAAGACGAACCTCAATCCACCCAACCCTATCATCCATACTATAATTCTCATCGCATGTAAAAATAATTGAATCAGGTTTTAAAGCTTGTCCTCTATAACGCGACAAATTAATCCAATCACTTGAAGCCTCTGCATACCAAGGGTATGAAGATGTAAGTTGTATAATCTGACGCATACTTTGAGGACTACTTGCAACAGACTCTTGCACATCAATTTTTGGTTCTTGTTTACGAGTTTCGAATTCATCTTCACAGGCAGTCATCGTGAAAATAAATGCTAAAATGACAAGAAATGCCCGGAATAAAAATTTATTCTCTTTCATATTTTTTTGTTTTATTTTTTTATCACTATTAATCCATTTATAACTGGTCGTGTTTCGCCATCGGATGGCTTGTTTAACACTTCAAAATCGCCTTTTTTGTTTTTAACTACAAAGGTGCTTGAACCTCCTCCATCTAAATTCATTGCTTGATAACATCCACTACCCTTACACAATTTCGCTACATCTTTTAAGCGCATTCCAGAAGAGTAACCTTTTTGACGACCGTCGATTACAAAAAGATAACACTTTTTATTGTCTTCTGATAATCCCATAAAAGTACGAGGATCAAAGTTCATTGTTATATTATCAACTGCTAAATTATGATTGACCTCCCCATCTTTCACCAAAGATTGATAGCCACCCATTGCCTCCACCACATCATCTCTTATTTCGTGAAAATCTTTTGGGTGAATAATTTTGACATCACCACTTTTTAGTACCACATAAAGGCCTTCGTAGTCATCATGGTAAGTATCTTTTAAAACTTGTGCATCTTTTACAAATATGTTCATTGTGAAAAATTTATATTTGTCGTTATACTTACCAGCAAAGTCTCCATTTACACCCATCAGCACTTTCTTTCCTGCCTTTTCTGCATAAAGCATCTGTTCAGGTATGGTTTGAGGTTGATCTTGTTTGTTCTCATTATTAGGCGTACAGGTCACAACAGATAATTGTTTTGTTAAATCTATTGTTGCAACAAACATTCGAATAGGCCGTGTTAAATACGTAAAATGTGCATCCGTAATATTCAAACCTTCTGCAATCTGATAGGATGTATCTTTTTCTACCGACTGAATTTCATCCATATAATAAGCAATTGATTGCATCAATTCTGTTTTTGCACCTTTTTCTGGGGCTATAATAACATCATCCTCAGAAATTGAAGAACAGGATATTAAAGTTGTGCACAAAAAGCAATATAATATTTTATATATTTTATTCATCTCAATTCAGTTTGATTTGTCTTTTGTTTCATTCCCATCCCGGATTATCAGGCAGAAGATTGGGATTTAAAGATGTTTCATTAATTGGGATATTAAACAAATAATTCTTCTCACTAAATGTGGGTTCAAAAGTAGTTCTAATTGCATAAGGAGTAATAAATCCTTTTTCATCAAACCCTACTTTCTCTCTAATCAAATCGATTTCCTTTGCAGAATAAAAATCAGGATCCATAATTGCCCCTCTGCGCTCTCGATTCAATAAATCAACCCCTACATTCCATCTACAAAGATCATCCCAGCGATATCCTTCAGCAAATAACTCAACACGACGTTCACGGCGAATTTCACGAATAAGATTTTGATTATCTCCTTTTATTTCAGAATATTTACTTACTAAGTCAGGATCTTCAACAGGATTCGTTGTTAAGTCAAATGGGAATCCGACTCTACGACGCAAAGCATTGATTGTCTTATCTAACTCTGGATCCTTGCCTAGTTCAGCTCCCGCTTCAGCACGTATCAACAGAACCTCTGCGTAACGCATTACTGGCGCATCGGCCGACCCCTTGAAATGTTCGGATCCTTCCCATTCCGACTCTTTATAGAATTTGCTAAGTGCATATCCAGAAGCAGATGTTCCATAAAATGGGCGGTCATTTGTTCCTTCAATAAGTCCAAAAATATTCGGTGCTCCACCTTTCATTACTCCACCATCTTCTCTATATAAATATTGAGCATGAGGGCTGTTTGGATCAGGCACACAAATAGATTGTACCAATCGTTTATCACGATTAGTCATTTCAGCCAAAAGTCCCATATTGGGATTATGACACTCACACACAGAAATTGGTTTTCCAGTATTAGAGCATAAATACTCTTCGTAACAATCTCTGCTCATACCATAATTACTATTAGGATATTGTCTTGAAATTTGATGTCCCATATTGATCGATGAATCATACTCGCGGGATAAAATAATTTCTGGATTATCATTATAATCATCTTGTATAAATAAATTATAGTAACTCATATCAGTACCATCATTTACATACAAGGAGTGATTATATTCGCTCTTCATTAATTCGCCAGCGGTATCATAAGCTTTTTGCAAAAGCTCCACATCACCACTCAAGTTGCGATAGCGTCTCCACGTTCCTTCGTATAAACACACCCTTGCTTTGAGCATCAATGCGGCGTCTTTACTTATTTTATACACCTTTTCTTGTTTAGGTAAATATTCAATAGCCCTATCCAAACACATCAAAATAGAGTCTGTCACAAGTGAGCGTGAATCTCTTCCTTTATACAAATCAGGATCGTTTTTGTCCAACACCTTATCATACCACGGTACATCCCCAAATCGCTTCATTTTATTAAAATAATCGAGTGCTTTAAAAAAGTAAATTTCACCAGCATAATGTCTTTTATCAAGAGCCGAAGCTGGGGTATTCATATAGTTTTGCAAAAAAGCATTACAACCTCGTATTGTGCTCCAACTCCACGCACCATCTGTTTGAGTTTTCACATTTTTACCGAATGCTACCGTATTGGCACTAATGCCTAAAATATTATCCGACTGTAAGTCTCCTTCAAGAAGTGGACTTGAGTTCCACGATTGTGGATTGCCATGTCCGATAATCAAAAGTGGGTAATAAGTATGGCAATATTGTTCTAAAGCAACACCATTAGCAGTACTCCAAAACCTGTCTTCAGTAATTGTATCGTAAGGTTCTACATCCAAATAGTCGCAACTTACTATTAACAAAGGCGTAAGAAGCAATAATAAATATTTATATATTCTCATCTCTTTTTTCATTTATAAATGTAATTAAAATGTAATATTCAATCCAAGTGAATAATTGCGCATAAAAGCGTATTCTTTTCCAGAGTTGTTTCCTCCATCGCTCAAACTTTCAGTAATATCTGGTGTCATAAATGGTGGCATATTTGTCTTTTCCCAAAGGTTATTTCCACTAAAATAAATTTTCACTTGATCTAAATATAAATTGGATATTATATGCTTAGGTAAAGTATATCCAAATGTCACACTTTTTAGCCGTATAAAAGAGGCATCCAAAAGATATTTAGATTGTGTTTGCATATTCCTGTAGTTTAATGCTTTTCTTGGATAATACGCATCTGGATTATCTTCGCTCCATGAATTATCTATATGATATTGAAAAACATTCCCATTATAAATGCCTCTTGGGAAACCCCAGAATTGATCGCTAGATGTCCATAAATCACGTTTACCAATACCATCAAACATCACCCATAAATCAAATCCTTTCCAAGAGATACTACCTTGAAAATTATAGCTATATCTAGGAGTATTGTTTCCTATAATAACCCTATCTCCAGGATTATCCAATGTATTATCACCAATATTTATTTCACCATCATTATTTATATCCTTATAGCGAACATCACCTGGCTTCCAAGTATGGTAAATAAAGTTCTGAACATGGTTCATTTCTGCAGCTTCTTGTTCATCTTTTATATACCCTTCCGTTATATAACCCCAATATTCTCCTATTTTCTGTCCTTTGTAAAACGTCGATAAAGAACCTGTAGGATTATCATACTTAGTTATTTCGGCCTGATAATCAGAAAGGCCTGCAGATAAAGAATACTTTAGCGGGCTGTTTAAAACGTTATCAATCTCATCATTCCATGAAATTTCCAACTCCCATCCTTTTGTACTCATATCAGCCATGTTTTCCTGTCCTCCGCTCGTTCCCAATACAGCAGGAAGAGTTATTGCACGAATCATATCCTTTGTATTGCGTATATAATAATCAAAAGAACCTATTAAACGATTTCCAAACAAGTTCAAGTCAAGTCCAAAGTTATTATTAATCACCTTTTCCCAAGTTACAATGTTGGGAAGAGATGGAGCAGACAAGTAGGTTAATGCTTTACCATTCATCATATAATTATTCATTGCACCGCCACTTAAACTACCAATATAAGAGAAATGAGAGTTAATTGCCTGATTTCCTAACATCCCAACAGATGCTCTCAATTTTAAATTATCTACAACACTTTTTAGTGGTGTGAAAAAACTCTCTTCTGAAAGTCTCCACCCTGCTGAAGCTGAAGGAACAAACACATGACGATTTCCTGAAGGAAACTTAGAGGAACCATCATAACGTCCATTCACTTCTAACAGGTATTTTGAACTGAAATCATAATTGATACGATAAAATAAACCTTGAACTCTCCATCTAGTATCTGTTTCTGAATTACTTACATAGTTGATAGCTAAATCGGATATAGGCGTTTCATTATCAAACAAATCAGACATTTTAAATGAAAGACCTTTATAATCTTTACCTTCTTGGTTATAACCTCCCATTATTTTAAGAGTGTGATCCTCATTTATATTCCAGTCATATTCTGCCCAAGCATTGAGGGTATGATAGGTGTTTTCCGAATTTCCGTTAGTTACAAAATTAGGCGTTCCACTCTCGATAGGATCAACTCCTTCTGGCATGGTTTGATAAACAGTTTTGCGATGTATTTTACTTCTTCCAAAAAACTTATTCATCGTATAATTTCCTTTTATTGATAGTCCTTTTAAAGGATGTAAATCAAAACGCCCTGTATACCACTGATCATTCACAGTTTGAAGCTTACGACCAGCTTCAGCCATGTGTCCTACAACATTAAGATTACCTTTACTTAAAGAGAGTCCTGCAAAATCACCATTTGGTAAGAAAACAGACAAAGTTGGAAACATTCTGTACACTTCATAATACCAAGTTTCTGCAGAAGAACCTTCTTTATAAGGCTCATCATTTTCAGAGAAATTATACTTAGTAGAAAAACCAATATCAAGCCAATTAGTGAGCTTAGTGTCAAAAGTAAAAGCAAGATTATAACGCTTATAGTTATCATTGCCATATCTAAAGATACCTCCCTGATCTTTAAATCCTCCCGACAAATAATAACGGGTTTTATCAGATCCTCCCGAAATATTCAGGTTGTGTTGTTGCATAAATGCTGCATTCTTATAAAATTCGCCAAGCCAGTCTGTATTACCCACATAAGCCCAACCAGGATTATTGGGTGTGTAGTTGGGACTCTGAATTGACTCTGTATCAACAAGAATTGGGGGATTTAATTTTGGATTTTCAATATGGGCATCAAGCTCTTTCAAAAATCTATCAGTAAAATAATAATCTCCTGGCGACTCCCCATCATAAGCATCGTTCCATGCTCTTGCCCAAACATCAGCTCGAGGCATTTCTGGCAAACGTGCTGGAGAACTCCATGATAAATTATTATTGTAATTAACTTTCATTTTCTGGTTCTTACGACCTTGCTTAGTAGTTACAAGCATAACTCCAAAAGCAGCTCGCGAACCATAAATAGCTGCTGAAGATGCATCTTTAAGTACAGAAACGCTTTCAACATCTTGAGGATTAAGTAAAGAAATATCACCCTCCACTCCATCAATTAACACTAAAGCCGAACCACCATTCAAAGATGTGTTGCCTCGTATATTGATGCCTGAGCTTGCTGAAGGTTGACCACTTCTAAATGTGATGTTCAAGTTAGGAACAAGTCCTTGCAATCCTTGAGCAATATTACCTATAGGTCTTTCACTCAACACATCGCCGGAGACAGAGGCTACTGCACCAGTCAAATTTATTTTCTTCTGAGTACCATATCCTACCACAACAACTTCATCCAAAGCCTTCGTATCTTCATGCAAAACTAGATCAAAATTATTTTTGCCTTTTGTATGAATTTCTTGTTCTAGATAGCCTATATAAGAGACTCTGAGAATAGCATCATCTCTAATAGTTAAGGTAAAGTTACCATCATAATCAGTAATAGTACCATTACTAGTTCCTTTTTCTATAATGTTTGCCCCAATAATTGGTTCACCATTCGTATCTAGAACTCTCCCCGAAATCGTTTTCCCTGACGGTTGTTGTGCTATCAATGGTGCGGATGACGTTATCTGTGGGTGTACTTTTTTATTTTTATCTTTATAAAGTGTAACCTGTTTAGAAGAAAGACTATACGCTAAATCTGTACCTCTAATTAGTTGATCAAGAATCTCATCTAAAGATCGATCATTCATGTCTACTTTGGTCTCTTTTTTGAGAGTGGAAACGACATCCTCGTTATAGATAAAAACATAATCCGTAGTCTTTTCTATTTCAGAAATAACGTTCTCAATAGTATACACTTTAACTGAGTTTAGAGAAATCTTTTTCTCTTGAGAATATCCACTTTCGGCTAACAAATTAAAGACGCTGATAAAAATCAATACGATTGAAATTTTCATGACTCTTAGTGTTTTATTGTATTTCTTACATACAATATCTTTGATGTTAATTTTATGTTTCATACATTTGTAAAGAATTATTAGTTTATTAAATATTGTTCAAAATTTTGAGCTAATTTTTCATTTGGTCGAGTGATGCTCCAACATTATTCGACCTTTTTATTTGACCTGAAAACTTTATCCATAGGCAATTATTCTTTATTTATTAATTTGATTATATTGTCTTCTCTTTTGTATGTAGTTGACGTCAAAAGTGAAATAGAGGAAAGTACGTCATCAATATTTTCAGATAAATATAGCTTTCCTGTAATTCTTTTATCGGGTATATTATCAGCTATATCTGCAGTTCCGGAGAAAGAAATATTGTAGTATCTCCCTACTTTTTTCAAGACTTCTGCAATGGGAGTTCCGTCAAATATAAAAACGCCTTTTATCCAACTCGTATAAAGAGAGATATCAACCTCTTCTTTACAAATATTCCCAGTACTCATTGTCATCATTTCATTGGGGTGCATTTTCATCGAGTTCCCTTGAGTATTCACTCTCACGCTACCTTCTACCAATACTACAGAAGTTTCTTCATCGTCGCCATAAGCAGAAACATTAAAACTCGTGCCAAAAACTTCTACATCAAATGTTGTTGTGTGAACTATAAATGGTTGTTTTTTCGATTCAGTTACATCGATATAAATTTCTCCGTTCACATAAATTTCCCTTGTTTTTTCATCAAACTTTGATGGAAACTCCAATTCTGTGCCTGAATTTATCCATATCTTGGAACCATCTGCCAGAATAAGTGATGAGCGTTTGCCGTTAGGAACAATCAATTTATTCAACTGAACATTTTTTGTCTCAATTGTTTTTTTAGTGTTCGTACTATCGGTATACGACATTTGTCCATCAGCTTGTTCTATTTCCGAATCTTGACTCAGCGTGATAACATTTTCACCTACTAATAACTTGACATCTACATTAGGCAGAGTTTTACCTATAATTTCTTCAGTGGTTAAAGCATCTGACATTGATTCTTTATTGAAAAACAGCGTTCCAACAACCAATATCAAAGCTACTGCCGCTACAGTTGAGAGGTAATAAACAATGCGACGTTTGGTTTTGCGATGACTTGAGATACTTTGCTGTATTTTTTTGTACAGTAAATCGGTATCCGTAAAAGTCCGTTCATTGATTTTTATCTCATCAAAGATGTTTATTGCTTTTTCGAACTCTTCTTGAAGATGGGGGTTCTCTTTAATGAAAGCGAACCAATATTCGTTTTGTTCATCAGTTCTTTCGAGTCTCCATAGAATGAATTCTCTACTGTCTAAAAAATCTGAATAGGTTAATAGTTGACGTGTCATTTTTTTGTTATAAATTAAGCTTAATCACTTGCTTATATTAAAAAGACAAATAACTATTTTTTTTGTAGTCAAAAACTCGAGGAAAAACAAAAGTTTAACAATTAGAGGAAAGGAATAGGCAGTAAGATGTGATACTTTAACAAGTTTGGTGGTTGTAAAATTGAATTGATAGATTATGAAGTACAGGCAAAAACAGATTGTAATAAGAGAATGTAGGGTTTATCACTAACTGATTACTAATCATACCACCAATCAGGTTTCACATTTTCAAAAATAAAACCAACAGGAGAAAAAACAGAAAATCTTTTGAATCTCCTCTGTTTTCTCTCAAAGCTTTTATTCCTCTATGTACAAGTCTCCTTGCAGAGTTACTGTTCATTTTCAAAAGTTCTGCAATATCCTCATAATCCATCTCTTGCATATATCTTAAATATATTGCTTCTCGTTGGCGGGGAGTGAGTTCATCTAAAAGCTCTGAAACTGTTTGCTTTAGCCTTTCTGAATCTTCTTTGCTAATTATAGTATCTAAAATAGTTACATCGGTTGTAAAAGGAATCTCTTCATCAGTAAGAGGAGAAATTCTAGCTCTTTTGTTGTGGATATTAAACAATTGATTTCTAATACTTCTGAACAAATACGATTTTACATCTTCCACATGTACTAATTTATTTTTATCTCTATAAATTTTATAAAACACATCATGAACAGCATCTCGACACGTATCTTCATCGAAACCCAAACTTAAACCATAAGACAATAAATCATCTACATAAAAATTATATATGTTGGCAAATGCTTCAAATGTATTATTATTTTTAGAAAACTTCTCCAATGATTTTGCATTTAAATGATGACTTATCCCTAATGAAATGTAGTACATGGTAGTAGAACGGTTATCAATTTTCTTTTACAAAGCTACACATAATCTTTTAGGATTTAAACAAAATCATTTTTTTGTTGTACTTCAGGATCTAGATTGATTAAATTGAATTTGAAGAATACGTAGTTGACCATAATCACGCAAACGTGTCGCATATAAAGGAATCTAAGCGTCAGTTAGAAGTAGTAGATGACAGAAAATTCGAAGTGGATATCTCTGCCGGCGAAGTATTATTGTTGACCAAGAACAAGTCGCCACCTATCCTGCATGTTGGCTGCTAGACGCCCATTTAGGGCGTCTCTACTCACTCCTCTATTTAATAGATTCTTCACTGCGTTATCAATTGGGTGGAGCCTTGGAATGACAGATTGGTTTGACGGTCGCTACATATTCAAAAAAAAACCCGTGGCATGCAAGGTCTATACAGTAACTCAAAAACTAGACATTAACAATTCACCATTCACCATTCACAATTCAC
>CAZURM010000059.1:0-11748 GCA_964622945.1 uncultured Proteiniphilum sp. | reverse complement strand
AACCATTGCTTTTTTTCCTGTTATTTGACAAATCTTAGACATTGCTATATAGTGTGTATTGTTTATTTACATCCTTACGCCCCTATAAAACAGAGCATTCCTTTTAAATCAGGCGGCAAAATTAAGAAGATAATTTTAATTTACCAAACGTTTTGAGAAATTAATTTATGATCAGGTTAAACTATTTATTACAAAAAAATAAATCTTTAGTAATCGAATGTTAATTATATCTTAACATTATTTTTTATAATTATATTCTTTGTTCAAATCACATAAATTAGAAAATAAATTGTTAAGCCGATTAACACTTTAGAACAGATTATCAAACTCTGAATACAATCCGTTTAGAAAATCGAGTGTAGTTTTACTGAGATTTGTATATAATTCGCTATTTGTTCCGGAAGAGTTTATAGCCTGATCAGTAATAGTCTGTTCCGCAGTAAGCCTTTTCGGAAAAAAAGAGTCTCCCTCTTCATTTACATTTTGAAATGTAATATCTCTTATAACTATCATACAACCGCCACCAGTTATTGTGGCATCTAACCTATAGTTCATGATCATTTCTTCTCTGACACCTTCACTATTTGCAGGTAAAAGCAAGTTTGCACCGGTATTTACAGTTGCAAAATTTGATTTGTCATCAAATCTAATACCAGACAATAAAGGATTTGAGCTATAATTGGATTTTACCCACTTTTGCAGCTGTTCATAGTTCTGCTCCGTTGTTTGATTTGGGTTTGTTATTATAAAATGTTCAAAAACAACTTTACCGTTGACAACGGGGACATTATTAAATCCTACGCCAGTCTGACCAATAAGATTTGTCAAGATAATAGTTATTATACTAATTGTAAGAATTGTTTTTTTCATAGCTAATAATGTTGATGCTTTTTATTTAGAAATAATGTTCTAAAATCAATCCTTTGACTACAAACATACGAAAAAGATTAATTTCGAGAGTTACTTTTTCCAAAAACAACTAATTAAATTTTATTTATCAGCCAAAAACGATTACTTTTGCATCTCAAAAATCAAACGTAACATTTTATAGTAAAGTATGTCTGCTAAAAAAACTAAAAAGTCGAGAGCTGAAAAGAATCTCGAAAATATTGGCGAAGCGTTAACCACTACGGAACAGTTTCTCGAGAAAAATAGGAAAAGCATTTTGATAGGATTGCTTGTCGTTATTGCTATAGTTGGGATATTTCTGGCATACCACTATTTACACAAGACGCCAAAAAACAATGAAGCTCAGTCAGCCATTTTTAAAGGAGAGCGTTATTTCCAGAATGGACAAGATTCAATTGCACTGTTTGGTAATGGTAATGATTATATAGGCTTTGAGGCTATAATAAATCAATACAAAAGAACGAAAACAGCCGATTTGGCACACGCTTATGCAGGGTTATCATACAATCGATTAGGTAACCACGAAAAAGCATTAGAACATTTGAGAAAATTTAAAGGTGGTGATGTATTAATAACACCGGCAATCACAGGATCCATTGGTGATGTATATTTAAATATGGGAAGAACAGAGGAGGCTATTTCTCAATATTTGAAAGCAGCACGTCAAGCTGATGATAATATGCTTAGCCCTATTTATTACAAAAAGGCAGGTCAGGGATATTTACATTTAGGCAACTTTGATCAAGCCATCAAGACCTTTACAATGATTAAAGATGAATATATCAATTCACCTGAAGGTCAAGAAGCCGACAAATATATCAAGCAGGCTGAACTATTAAAAGAATCAAATTAATAATATGGCAACAGAATTAAAGAACCTTTCTTCGTACGACAATGACTCTGACCTAAATGGAAAAGGAAAAAGGATAGGAATAGTTGTTTCTGACTGGAACCGTTCGATTACAAATAACTTATTGCAAGGTGCTTACAATACTTTGATTAAATTTGGTGTGGAGAGCGATGACATAATCATTGAACATGTTCCAGGTAGTTTTGAACTTACATTCGGAGGCAAAATGATGATTGAAAACGAGAATGTAGATAGTGTAATTATTCTTGGATGTGTAATTCAGGGAGAAACACCTCATTTTACTTTTGTTTGTAACAGCGTAACAGAAGGAACTACTAAACTAAATTTAAAATATGACGTACCGGTAATATTTGGGTTGCTTACTACAAACACACTGGATCAGGCTATTGCCAGATCGGGTGGCAGACATGGCAACAAAGGTGATGAAGCAGCAATTACAGCTTTAAAAATGATTGAGCTTCAGAAACGTCATAAATAATTTAAAGTTTATATGTGATATAAAAAACGAAGTAGCTGGTAAGCTACTTCGTTTTTTTAGTCTAATGTTGAATTTCTTTCTTAATGAAATACATTACATAGACTTTTTCTTCGGATCCTAATTTATTATTAGAATAGTTGTGGAAGAACATCATTCAAAGATTTCTGTTCGTGATCTGACTCAGGGAAATATTTTTCGTGAATTGTTCACACTTGCACTTCCTTTACTTGCCATCAGCCTCATTCAGATGGCATATAATCTGGTAGACATATTATGGATTGGACGAATCGGCAGTGAGGCGGTTGCAGCTATAGGAGCGATTGGCATGCTCATGTGGATGATGAATTCCGTTGCTCTTATATCAAAAGTCGGGGCTGAAATATCTATTGGTCAATCCATTGGTGCTCGTAGATTAGATAAAGCATCAATATATGCCTCACACACAACTACAATTGCTGTGATACTGGGAGTAACTTTTTGCTTGTTGTTTTTTTTATTTCCAAAACCCTACGTATCCTTTTATCAGTTAGAAAGCAGTATTGCAGAACATGCAGAAAACTATCTACGCATTATATCACTGGGCTTACCTTTTGTTTTTATAGGTTTAAATTTTTCAGGTATTTATATTGGCTCTGGCAGAAGTGATATTCCGTTCTATTTTAACTCTTTAGGATTAATAACGAATATTATTCTCGACCCTCTATTGATTTTCGGAGTTGGACCTATTCCTGAAATGGGTGTGAAAGGTGCTGCACTAGCTACATTTATCTCTCAAGGCATTGTTGTTTTACTTTTCCTAAATCACCTGAAAAGGAAAGATAAATTATTTGGAAAATTTTCATTACTGATACGACTAAGAAAAAATTATACCATCAATATACTAAAGTTAGGATTCCCTGTTGCTACCATGAATATTTATTTTGCATTCATAAATATGAATCTTGCACGTATTGCTTCAGTTTATGGAGGTCATCTAGGAATAACAAGTCAGACTGCCGGCGGTCAAATTGAAGGGATAACTTGGAATTCATCGTCAGGATTTTCTACAGCATTAGGTAGTTTTGTTGCACAGAACTATGCTGCCGGCAAAGTACATCGTGCACAGAACGCTTTTCGTATTACTTTAATATTGATGAGCATTTTAGGTGGAATAGCCTCATTTGCGTTTATGGGTTATGGTGAAGAGTTGTTCTCATTATTTGTTCCACAGAAAGATGCTTATGAAGCTGGTGGTCAGTATCTTTTCGTACTTGGCATTTCACAACTTTTTATGATGTTAGAACTTACTACTCAAGGTATGTTTAATGGGTTTGGCAGAACTTCACCTCCTGCTATAATAAGTATCGTATTTAACACTCTACGTATTCCATTGGCTATATTTCTTGGCTCAAGAATTGGAATTACTGGTGTATGGTGGTCAATTACAGTCACATCAATATTAAAAGGAGTTATACTCTTTATATGGTATCTTATTCTAAAAAGAAAAATTTTAAAACAAAGTAGTTGTTAATCAATCTAATAACCTTGCAAATACAATCCTATATCTGACACTGGTAAATTGAAATGACTAGCTACATAGGAATTCACCAACTTACCTGAATACATATAAAAACCAGCAGCAAAGCCTCTGTCAAAGCGTGCAAAATGATCTATTCCACCTAAATCTTTCATAGAGTTAAACATAGAAATAAATATGTTGCTCAGTGCAATAGAAGCGGTACGTGCTACACGTGAACTTAAACTCATCTCACAAAAATGCAGAACGCCATACTTCTCAAAGATTGAGGGGTGTCCCGGCAAACACGCCTCCATAGTTGTCTCAAAACACCCACCTTGCTCCATACGCAGGTCAATAATTATTGCACCTTGTTTCATCTCACAAATCAGATCTGTAGAGATTCTATAAAAATGGACCTTATTGATATACTGCAACGTTCCAATAACAACATCAGCTGATCGTAATACATTTTTCAATACATTTGGCTGTAAAGTGGAAGTGTAAACAGGGTTGCCCAATTCATGACGAATCTTGCGTAGTTTTGAGATATCATTGTCGAATACTTTAACCAAAGCTCCCATTGCTATAGCAGACCTAGCAGCCATTGTGCCTGCTACACCTGCTCCAATAATTACAACTTCAGTTGGTGATATCCCAGGCATTCCACCCAATAAAATCCCCTTACCACCATTAGCATTGCTTAACAATTCAGCTGCTAAGGTAATTGAAGAAGCCCCTTCAATCTCTGAGATTGATGTAACAAAAGGTGATGTACCCTTATCATCAGAAATCAGTTCATATGCAAGAGCATTAATCCTCTTCTCCATCATATGCTCAAGCAGGCTTTTTGATAAATTATGAAGATAAAGAAAAGAATAGACAGTTGTCCTTGGACGCATCATATCTACCTCCTGAAATGTAGGTGACATTATTTTTAAAATTATATCAGCCTGAAAAACTTCTTTTGCCGTCTCCACAATTTCTGCTCCCGAATCAGCGTAATAAGAATCAGAATAGTTTATAGAGAGTCCTGCTCCTGCCTGAAACAATACTCTGTAGCCTTTTGACACCAGTAAAGACACACTTTCTGGGGTTATTGGAACCCTCTTCTCCGCTTCATAATTTTCACGAGGTATACCAATAACTGTATTGTTTTTTTGCTTATCTGATTTCAGCATAAGCTCACTCACAACAAACTGAGCTCCTTTTTGAGATTTATATATCATTGTTTTAATTATTTCTCAATTTGGTCATGTTTATATCTTTCCAACTGCTGTGCAATTCCATCAACGGTTAAATAAACATCTTCTTTAGTTATCATCTTGTACGTGTGATAAATGATTTTTGCATTCATATAATAACATTCTCTTGTAGCCAAATGTTTAGATATAAAGGGTATAAGCTCATCTTCTGATTTTCCTGCAATTAGTGGTCGTTCGGTTTTTGATGCCAAAAGACGTGCTGCTAACTCTTCCGAATCTGTTTTAATATATACAGTTGTACCTGTCTTATTCATAAGCTCCATATTATTAAAGAAGCATGGCGTTCCACCACCTGTTGAAATTACAACATTATCAAACTGTGCAACATCTATAAGAGCCTTACTCTCTATTTTCCTGAATTCATCCTCTCCTTTTTCAGCAAATATTTCAGTTACTGTCTGACGATATTTACTTTCTATATATACATCTAGATCTACGAATGAGAGTGCGAGCAGTTTTGCCAGCTTCTTTCCGACAGTTGTTTTCCCCGATCCCATATATCCTATAATATAAATTCTTTCCATTCGGATAACTGTTCACAATTTATCATTAACTAAAACTACAATAATTCCACCAGAACATTTTACTATTAACATGTTTCTATTTTATAGTAGAGGTGCAAAAAGTCGCATTAAAGATTCAAGAAACCTAGTTAATGACGATCGTTTTAACCAATCTTTAAGATTTACCTGTTCTGAATATTTCTGATCCTCTGCAAATATTCCATTTGCCTCATCTGCAACCTCTTTACCGTAGACAAAAGCCTCAACTTCAAAGTTATGATCAAAACTACGAGTATCAAAATTAGCAGATCCTAATAATGTAAGCGAATCGTCAAACACCATTAATTTAGAATGCAAAAAACCCTTTTCGTATAAATAAACCTTCACGCCTGACTTTAACATATGCTTTACATAAGATCTTGAGGCCATTTGCACAAGAGGAACATCGGAACGCTTGGAAATCATCAATCGCACATCAACTCCACGAATTGCAGCAGCCTGCAAAGCATCAACCATTGCTTCTGGTGGGAGGAAGTAAGGCGTTTGAATAAATATTGATTTTTTTGAATCATAAATAGCCTGCAAGATACCATGAGATATCTCATTCAAGTCGCTTAGAGGACCACTGTTTACAATCTGCATAGGTACATTACCAAAATTTTCCAGTAACGGGAAATATGATCTTGAGGTAATTAGAGATTGAGAAACAGAATACCAATCTATTAAAAATACCGATTGTAATCCTTGAACCCCCTTGCCTTGGATGCGTGCATGAGTATCACGCCAACATCCCCATTCAAAACCTTTAATATACCTATCAGCAACATTCATTCCTCCAACATAACCGATCTGACCATCAATCACAACAATCTTACGATGAGTTCTATAGTTTAATCGCGATGTGATTGCATTCCATGATAATTTCAAAAAAGGCTCTATCTCTATTCCTGCCATTCTAAAATTTTCAATATAGTCTTTCTTTAGTTTACGAGAGCCAAAGCTGTCATATATTATACGAATTTCAACTCCCTCTTTAGCTTTTTTGATAAGAGTCTTCTGCAGTTTCTTTCCCAATTCATCACCATCAAGAACATAATACTCAATATGTATATGATCTGTAGCGTTCTCAATATCAACAAATAACTGATCGAATTTATCTTCACCGCGTGTAAAAAACTTTACATCATTACCACCTAAGACAGGATTATAATCCATATTTTTCAATAACCTGAGTAGGTTTTCATGTTTATCAGGAACTTCAACCTCCATCGGTGTTTCCATTTCATCCAATGGTCTCCTCTTTAATTTACTATATTTCCTTTTAGAGATGACATATTTTTTAGTGATGTCCTGACCAAAAATGGCATACCAAATAATTCCTATAAACGGAAGAAAAACAACAGCAAGAATCCATGCAACAGTTTTAATTGGATTACGATTCTCCGAAATTACAACTACAATAATACTAACTACTGTAAGTATATAAAGAAACTCAATTATTAAAAGTAGTGTTGCATTGATCTGCATAATTATACACGGTATTTACCCTCATTAATATCTTCTAAAATATTTATATAAGAGTTATATCTGCTTTTACTGATATAGTTATTTTCAACATATTTCAGCACAGCACAATCAGGTTCATTAAGATGTAGACAATTGTAGTACCTGCATTTTTCTGAAGCTTTAAATATTTCAGGAAAATAGTGCGACACTTCCTCTATAGTCATATCAATGGTTCCAAAGCCCTTTATTCCTGGCGTATCTATTATGTAACCTCCCCTTTTAAGTTCAATCATTTCAGAATATGTAGTTGTATGCATCCCTTTGTCATGGTATTCTGACAGTTCACCAACCTTCTGAATCTCCTCCTTCATAATACTGTTAATTATGGTGGATTTTCCTACACCCGAATGTCCGGCCAACAATACAATTTTATCTGCAGTTATTTCATTCAACTCCTCCACTCCCTCACCTGTTTTCATGGAAGTTTTTAAACAGGGATATCCTATATTAGTATATAGGTTAATTATCGCGTCGAGATACTCTTTTTCCTCTTCACTATAAAGATCTATCTTATTGAAAATTATATGAACGGGCACTGAGTAAGCTTCGGCTGTAACGAGAAATCTGTCTGTGAATATTGTTGTTGTTTCAGGATAATTAACTGTAAAACACAACAAAGCGAGATCTATATTTGCAGCAAGTATATGTGAGTGTTTGGAGAGATTAGATGCTTTTCGTACAATATAATTTCTACGGTCCTCTATATCAGTTATGAAAGCTGTTCCATCGTTATTTACATCCATAAGTACATAATCACCTACAACTATAGGACTTGTACTTCTTATACCTTTCAGCCTTAAGTTACCTTTAGCCTTACAAATGTATTCGTTATTGCTGTCATCCCTGACCAAATAAGTGTTACCGGTATTTTTAATTACCAGACCTTTAACACCTTTTCGATTTAATTCATCTATCACATTTACCATTAAACGGTAAGAATTTCTTTCTCTTTTTCAGCAAATATCTCATCTATCTGCTTAATATATTTATCATGTAGTTTCTGAAGTTCTACTTCACCATCTTTACCTGTATCTTCGGGCATTCCATTCTTAACAGCCTTCTTAACTTCATCAATACCTTCTCTGCGAGCATTACGAATACTGATTTTTGCGTCTTCAGCCTCCTGCTTGGTCTGTTTAACCAGCTGTTTTCTTCTCTCTTCTGTGAGAGGTGGTATTCCCAAACGAATAACCTCTCCGTTATTTTCGGGTGTAATGCCCACATCTGAATCCATTATTGCTTTTTCAACAACCTTTAACATAGGTTTCTCCCATGGCTGAACCATAATAGTTTTTGCGTCAGGTGTTGTTACTGTAGCAACATTTGACAAAGGCACAATGCTGCCGTAATACTCAACACGTACTCCATCAAGTATGTGAGTGTTGGCACGCCCTGCTCTTATTCTTGAAAACGTTTCACTTAAAAATTCAAGGGTCATTTTCATTTTCTCTTCAATCTCATTCCTAATTTCTAATGTTTCCATATGATTGATTTGTTTTTGTGATTATGTTATTATTTATTTTTATAAACAAAAATAGTGAATAAAAACTAAAGAACAACTATCTAACCAGTGTACCTATGTTTTCTCCTTGAATCAATTTCTTCAAATTACCGTAAATATCCATATTAAAAACCACAATAGGAAGACTATTCTCTTTACACATAGTGGTTGCTGTCAAATCCATAACTTTTAACTCCCTCTCGTAGATCTCATCAAAAGATATAGTTTGGAATTTAGTTGCACTAGGGTCTTTCTCCGGATCAGCGGTATAAACACCATCCACACGTGTACCTTTAAGCATTACATCTACTTCCATTTCAATTCCTCTTAAAGCAGAGGCTGTATCTGTTGTAAAAAAGGGATTGCCGGTGCCACCTGCAATTATTACAACTTCACCTCTATCCATAGACTCTATTGCTCCCCATTTAGAATATAGTTCACCAATAGGCTCCATACGAATTGCTGTGAACAGACGACTTCTCTGACCTACTGAGTTGAGTGCAGAATTCAATGCTAAACTATTTATCACAGTAGCCAACATCCCCATCTGATCTCCTTTTACACGATCGAATCCTTTTGATGTACCACTTAATCCACGAAAAATGTTGCCACCTCCAATTACTATACCAATCTGAATGCCCATTTGAGCCACTTCCTTAATTTGTTCTGCATACTGATTCAGCTTCAGCTCATCAATTCCATACTGATTGACACCCATAAGCGACTCTCCACTAAGCTTCAGTAAAATCCTATTATATTTCATACGAATAAAGTTATTTTAGATTCAAAAGTGTAGTATATAATACCTGTCTGATATATCATCATTGTAATGCTGGTAATACTCGTTTCTTATTATATTAAAAATTAAACCAGCTAATCTGTAAAAGACACTTCTTTAAAAGCATAAACCCTCTCTTCTCCACCTTCTAAAGTTTTTAGCACAAGATGTCCTGAGGGTAACACCTCTTTAATCTTAGCTTGAAAGCGTCCATCGATATCATAAAACCAGTAAAAATCATTTACCCTATACAAGTCAAGCATATACTCATCCTCAATAACTCTAATGTCTCCTTTTTGAAAATCACGATACACCAGAAAGAACTCCCTGACAAATATATCAAGGATATAATCTCTGTCCTGTTCAGATCCTGTGATTTGTTTGAGAGACACAGGATTAGGCAATTCTTCAGAAAATATTTCTTGATTTATATTAATCCCTATTCCAATTACTGAGTTTGTAATATATCTCCCCTGAATATCGTTCTCAATAAGTATTCCAGCAATTTTTTTATCTTTCCAAAAGATATCATTAGGCCACTTTATTCGAATATCATCAGCAAACTGGTCCAGAGTGTTTTTTACTGCCAAAGATGCAATGCGGGAGATAATAAACTGTTCGTTTGCAAGTACATTTTCGGGATAAATAAGCAGACTAAACAACAAGTTTTTGCCCCTTTCAGAATACCAGCCATAACCCATTTGACCACGTCCACCCAACTGAAAATCAGTTATCGTCATGGATCCCTCTTCTATATGTTGTTCTCTGACAAGACTCTTCATATAGTTGTTTGTCGAATCCAGCTCTTCAAGTCGTATAATTAGTCGTTTATCACTTAATTGTTCCATAAAATTTCTTTTTTGTCGGTTTATTGGAAATTTCTCAAAACCTCTTTTACTGAATGTTCTATTAACCCTTTCAGTTCAAAGTACGGCATATATTCTTCAAGAAAATTATAAAAACGACATAAACGCATCTTCAAAATGCTCAAGTTCTGATTTACCTCCATTCCATATAATTGAAATAATATCGAACCGCGCAGGCTTATCAATCCTATTTATTTTCAAATAATGGCTTGCCGAATTAATCATTCTTCGCATCCTTTGTCTATCGACTGCATCTTCAGGATTTCCCCAATCATTTGTTGAACGAGTCTTAACTTCAGTAAAAATGATGAACTCACTGTCTTCTGCAATAATATCTATTTCATATCCACGAAAAGTCCAATTTCTTTCAACAATCTTATATCCTTTTATCTCTAGATAATCTACAGCTTTATCTTCACCTTTCCTACCTAATATATTATGATCAGCCATCTTTAATACTGCGAAATGCCCTATATACTTGGTAAAAATACAAATTTACGGCATAAATACTTCCTTTTAGTGTAAATATTTTGTTTTTTTGTATAAACAAAGAGTCATAACTTAATGGGAACAAAAAAACAGAGTTTAAACGGTAAAACAAGGCAACGTACAAAAAAAGTTGTTTTTACACTGGCTGATGAAGAATATGAATTAATTGATTTTTATTTGAAAAAATACAAAATCTCCAACCGCTCAAGATGGTACCGCGAAACAGTCTTAACATACATACTCAAAAACATGGATAAAGACTACCCCACTCTGTTTGAGGAAAACGAAATGAGACGTTGACACAAAAAACATTTATATATAGAATAAAAGAATGTGAATGACTGTAAAACAGTAAAAACGATATAATTGATATGAGTAATATGTTTGATGATGAGTATTTTATGCGACAAGCTTTACAGGAAGCAAAAAAAGCTTTTGACAAAAATGAAATACCTGTTGGAGCAATTGTTGTTTCTGAACAGAGAATTATTGCTCGTGCACATAATCTAACTGAATTACTTAACGATGTTACAGCACATGCAGAGATGCAAGTGATAACATCAGCCACAAATATTCTTGGAGGAAAATACCTAACTGACTGTACACTATACGTAACTGTAGAGCCTTGTCCAATGTGTGCAGGTGCTCTTCGCTGGGCTCAGCTATCACGCCTGGTTTATGGTGCCTCCGATGAAAAGAGAGGCTATTCTACAGTCTCACCTTTTTTGCTTCATCCAAAAACCACAGTAACAAAAGGAGTTATGGCCAAAGAGTGCTCTGACATTATGCAAATCTTTTTTAAAAAAATCCGTCCTGTCAAGGAATAGCTCATAAATATTACTTATTAAACAAATTAAAATATCAAACGTTTATATCACTAAACGGATAATTATAATTATAGATTAAATCAACGTCTATCATACAATTTATCTTTAATTAAAATATGGATATTTTTAATAATACAAAACAGATATTAATTACAGGTTTTTTCTTGTAAACAAAAGATTAAACTCAATAATAAAATATT
>CAZURM010000058.1:0-12094 GCA_964622945.1 uncultured Proteiniphilum sp. | reverse complement strand
AAAAAAAAGAGTATTTTTGTAATAGTATTAACGAATGAATATAACGTATAGTGAAAAAAGTAATTTCGAGGGTAGCATTGTTTGTTCTACTGTTGGGTAGTATCTTCGCTTCATGTAATAGGGGTGAAACATTTATTGTGGAAGGTGTGATAAGTTCGGCTGAGGGTGATACCTTATACCTGGAGCATAGGAGGCTTGGAGGTGTTGAACTAATCGACTCGGTAGTCTTGAAAGCGGATGGCTCATTCAGGTTTAGTGAGCTTGCTCCCACAAATCCTGAGTTTTTTCAACTGAGAATTGGTAGTCAGACGGTTGCTTTTGCTATTGATTCGACTGAGACTCTTAATGTGATCGCAGACGCAAATAATCTATATGATTCGTTTACGGTTGAGGACTCTTATTCAAATAATCAACTAAAAAGAGTGGATGTGCTGAGAAGGCAAACGATGCAAGAGATTACTTCGCTTGAAAAGCTGCACGATTCTAGCCTAATTGATGATATGGATTTTTTGAATCAGCTGGATACTGTTTTAATTGATTATAAAAGTGAGATCTCTAACTTGATTCTGGCAAATCCATCGAGTGCTGCTGCTTATTATGCTGTTTTTCAACAGATAAATGATTATCTGATCTTTGATCCTTATAACAGGCAGGATTATTCTATGTTTGGGGCTGTTGCAACGGCATGGAATAGGAATTATCCGGAGAGTGAAAGGACTATTCATCTCTATAATTTTACTATAAATGCTCTACAGGCTCGCCGTAGGTTGGAACAGCAGAATATGTTGTTTGAGAGCCTTACGGTTGAAAATGAGATGGGGGCGCCTGAAGTATCTCTGCCTGGAGTGAATGGTGAAAGGGTTGTGCTTTCTTCTTTAAAGGGGAGGGTGGTTTTACTGGATTTTGTGGTGTATAACGCTGAGTTCTCTCCGGCACATAATATTAACCTGAACACTTTGTATACAAGGTATGGTTCGCAGAATTTTGAAATATATCAGGTGTCGCTTGACTCTGATGAGCATTTTTGGAAGATTTCGGCAAATAATCTGCCTTGGATAACTGTGCGTGACCCTCAGTCGGTGGCAACCTCTTTACTGTCGACTTTTAATGTGCGTGAGATTCCTACAGGATTTTTAATTGATAGGGAGGGGGATATAATAACAAGGGTTGAAGATTATTCGCAACTGCCTGAGTTGCTGAATAAAGTGTTGTAAAAATAATATTATTTTTCTTGGATTTACAGAAAAGTATTATTATCTTTGTGATAGTTAATCGTAAAAATAAGAGGAGTTCCGACCCTTTGATATTAGGTCGGAATTCTTCTTTATATACATGATTATTAAAATGTTAATTTGATAATATATAAAGATATGGCTTTTACTTACATGACTGAGGAAGGGCTTCAGAACTTGAAAGAGGAATTGTTGCACATGGAGTCCGTTCAGAGACCTGAAATATCACGCCAGATTGCTGAAGCAAGAGATAAAGGGGATCTTTCGGAGAATGCCGAATATGATGCTGCTAAAGAGGCACAGGGAATGCTGGAGGCTAAAATATCTCAATTAAAAGGTCTTATTGCAAGTGCTCGCTTGATTGATGAGAGTAAGATAGGCACTGACGAAATAAAAATAATGAATAAGGTCTCCATTAAAAATGTGAAGACGAAGAAGGAAATGACTTATACGCTTGTGTCGGAAAGTGAGGCAGACCTTAGAAGTGGTAAGATTGCAGTAAATTCGCCTATTGCTCAGGGACTGCTGGGGAAGAAGGTGGGTGATGTTGTTGATATTAAAGTGCCTTCGGGAACTTTGACTTTTGAAATATTGAATATTTCTATATAAATATAACTGTTATGGCTACGATATTTAGCAGAATCATTAAAGGCGAAATTCCTTCATATAAAATAGCTGAAGATGATAAGTTTTATGCTTTCCTGGATATTAACCCTAGGGTGAAAGGGCATACTTTGGTGGTTCCTAAGCTGGAGGTGGACTACATATATGATATTGAGGATGAGCTGTTGGCGGAGATGATTGTCTTTTCGAAGAAAGTGGCTAAGGCAATCGAAAAAGTGATACCATGTAATCGTATAGCTGTAATGGTGCTTGGGCTGGAAGTGCCGCATGCACATATTCATCTTTTACCTATTCAGAGCGAAAAGGATATTTATCCATCTGCCTCGAAATTGAAATTGACGGAGGGGGAGTTCGCCGATATTGCCGCAAAAATTAGATCTTACGTATCCTGACGCCCCTGACAAGATGTTGCTCACTCTTTTCGAGAATGAGGTGGGCACGAAAACGTGTTGGGAGTATGTTTTGCTTAAGATTGGGAAGGTTTATCTCATCCCACACTTGATTTGCAAACTCCATCAACTCATCTTCAGGGTATGAGGCGTATTGATGAAAATAGGATTCAGGATTGCGAAAGGCTGTCTGTTGTAGCTTTTTGAATCGTTCGAGATACCATTGACGCAAATTTTTCTCGCTTGCATCTACATATATAGAGAAATCAAAGAAATCTGAAACAAAGACTCGTCTGCGGGCTTTCTTGGCTGTGGATACCTGAAGTACGTTGATTCCTTCAACAATCAAAATGTCAGGTCTTTCGAAGGTGTGTGTCTTGTCTTTTATAACATCGTAGTAGAGGTGTGAATAGAGGGGAACTTCTAGGGTTTCTCTGCCTGACTTGACTCCTGAAAGGAAGGATAGTAGTTTGCGGGCATCGTAGCTCTCGGGGAATCCTTTTTTATTTAATATTCCTCTATTTTCAAGCTCTTCATTGGGGTAAAGAAAACCGTCTGTTGTAATTAAATCAACCTTAGGGTTGTCGGGGGTCAGGGAGAGTAGCTTTTGTAGAACTCTGGCTGTGGTGCTCTTGCCTGCTGCAACACTACCGGCAATGCCAATAATATATGGTATCTTATTGCTTTGGTTTTCGAAGAATTGGTCGAGCTCGTTGTGCAAATTCTTGTAATGTGTGATGTGAAGCTGTAGCAGGCTTATCATGGGGATATATATATCTTCTACTTCTTCGAGTGTAAGTGGTTCGTTGAGTGCTTGCAACTTTGTGAGGTCGATATCTGAGATGGGGAACATTGGATGTTCTTCCAGCTTTCGCCATTCTTTACGTGTGAATGCTCGAAATGGTGAAAAAGTTACGTCGTAGGCTTTCTTCATTGGGGGTGATAGTTTTAACATTGTGCAAAAATAAGGTTTTTTTACGAAAGAATGTTTTATTTTATTGTGTTGTTGTTTTATATGTATCACAATGAGATAAAAAAACCGGCGCGTCGTTATGAGTTACCGGTTTTAATAGTATAGTATGGTTGTAAGTTAAGTTACTTAATCATATCAAAGCTGCGTTTTATAAAGTTGCTCAGAGATTCTCCTTTGAGCATGCCGCCTGAAAGTAGGGCGAGGTCAACCATCTGCTTTATCTTTCCATCTTCTGAAACTTCTTTTGTGAGAACTTCTTTCTCTTTTTCTTTGCTGGCATCTATTAGCTCTTTTATGCTTGGATGTTGTGTGTTGAGGACAACTTGATACATATCGGGCATTTCGCCATAAAAAGCCATCTGCTGTTGCATGGCTGCCATATCTTTCATTCTTCGAGAAAACTCGTTTTGAATGACTTGTATGGGTCTGGAGTTTTCTCCTAATGCTTTGAATTCTATTGCAAACTCTGTTTTTTCGATTACAGGGAGCTGAGTTTTTATGGCTTCGGTGAGCGACTCTTTCTGCTCTTCTGATAAATCTACTTCTTTGATATCTTCTTTTTGAATTATATGCTCGATGGTGTCGCTATCTACTCTTACGAAGCGTGTCTTTTCGAGTTTCTGCTCCAAGAGACCTACCCAGTGGACATCAAGCTGACCATCCATAAGCAATACATCGTAGCCTTTATCTTTTGCTGCTTCGATATGTGCGTATTGCTCTTGTTTATCACTACAGTAGAGATAAATTACATCTCCATTTTTGTCTGTTTGACTTCCCGAAACTAATGTTTTATATTCTTCGAACGTATAGTAATTTTCTTCGGTATTCTTAAGTAGTGAGAACTTAGCTGCTCTGTCGTAGAATTTATCTTCGCTGAGCATGCCGTAGGAGATAAATAGTTTTAGGCTGTCCCACTTTTCTTGGAATTGTGTGCGTTCTTTCTTGAAAAGCTCTTCAAGCTTGTCGGACACCTTTTTAGTGATATGGCTTGATATTTTCTTTACATTATTGTCGCTCTGAAGATAAGAACGGGAGACATTTAACGGTATGTCGGGCGAGTCGATAACGCCATGCAGAAGTGTGAGAAACTCTGGAACAATACCTTCTACAGAGTCGGTTACGTAGACCTGATTGCTATATAATTGTATCTTATTTCGTTGGAGATCAAGATTGTTTTTTATCTTGGGGAAATATAGTACTCCTGTAAGATTAAATGGGTAGTCGACATTGAGATGAATCCAGAACATGGGCTCTTCGTTGAACGACATGGGATAAAGATCGTGATAGAATTTAATATAATCCTCATCTTTTAAGCCTGACGGCATCTGACGCCATAGGGGATTGATATCGTTGATTACGTTGTCTTCTTCGGTGTCAACTTGCTTGCCATCTTTCCAATCTTGCTTTTTTCCAAAAACAATAGATACAGGAAGGAATTTGCAGTATTTTTTAAGTAGTGAGTCGATTCTGCTTTTCTCTAAAAACTCTTTATACTCGCTATCTATGTGGAGAACGATGTCAGTGCCTCTGTCATCTTTCTCGGCTTTTTCCATAGTGAACTCCGGTGTGCCGTCGCACGACCATTTTACTGCGGGTTCATCTTTATAGGATTTGGAGATTATCTCTACCTTTTTGGAAACCATGAAGGATGAGTAGAACCCAAGTCCGAAATGACCTATTATGGAATTTGCGTCATCTTTATACTTATCAAGGAACTCATTGGCGGATGATAAGGCTATCTGATTGATATATTTATCAACTTCTTCGGAAGTCATGCCTATACCGCGATCTGAGATAGTGAGCGTTTTCTTTTTCTCGTCTAAGGCGACGTGAACTGATAGGTCGCCAAGCTCTCCCTTGAATTCGCCTCTATCAGAAAGGGTTTTGATTTTTTGTGTTGCATCGACAGCATTAGAAACTATTTCTCGTAGGAAAATCTCTTGGTCGCTGTAAAGAAACTTTTTTATTATGGGGAAAATATTATCGGTTGTAACCCCAATTTTTCCTTTTTGTATCATACGTAAATTAATTTTGATTATTTACTGTTATAATGCAAATAGTATGCCATTAATAGGCAAAAATGTATTGATATTATTGGAATAAAAGTGCTGTTATTGAGAGAATGATATTATTTATTATGATATAAATATTATTTATTGGGTATTTATTCCTCAATTAGCACCTTTTTTCTTTAATTAAGTTGCATATAATCAGACTGTTTGTGAATAGTGCTGATTTGTTAACACTAATTAATCGTTTTTACTGTAAAAAACATTGTTTGTTTTATATTTATTCGTTTATATTTGCATAACACAATCATTTAAAAGTCAAAGCTTATGAAAACAAAAATTGCTTTCGAAAAACAACTACTAAGTCTGCAAGATAATATGTTTAACTTTGCACTTACGCTTACAGCAGATAGAGAAGAGGCTAAAGATTTATTGCAGGAGACCACTCTACGAGTATTAGATAATAGAGAAAAGTATTATGAAAACGTAAATTTCAAGGGTTGGGTTTTCACGATTATGCATAATATTTTTGTTAATAATTATAGAAAGATAGTAAGAAGCCAGACTATAATAGATAAAACAGAAAATTTATATCATCTGAATCTCCCACAGGACTCAGGTTTCGATACTCCCGATGGTGCTTACACCATTAAAGAGATTAACAAAGCAATAAATAGTTTTACAGACGAATATAAAGTTCCATTTTCAATGCATGTCTCCGGATATAAATATGAGGAGATTGCTAACCACTTAGGATTGCCAATTGGAACAGTGAAAAGTAGAATTTTCTTTGCAAGGAAACGTTTAAAAGAAATGCTGAAAGATTTCAGATTTTATGCTGAATAAAAAATTAAAACATCTTTAAAAAAAGCCTCTTAAATAATATAAGAGGCTTTTTTATTTTAAATAAGGTTGTAGAAAAGATATGTTTACTTAGGTATGGTGAACGTTTTTGGATTGCTGATTTTATCATTAAGTAATGATATGTTGATAACTTCTCTTACGTCGCTCACGTAGTGGAAGGTGAGTCCTTTTAAATAATCTTCCTTGATCTCTTCAATATCTTTTTTATTGTCGTTGCAAAGAATGATATCGGTTATACCGGCACGCTTGGCGGCTAATATCTTTTCTCTGATTCCACCTACAGGAAGGACTTTGCCGCGTAGGGTAATCTCTCCTGTCATTGCCAAGTTGGAACGCACTTTGCGTTGTGTGTATACTGACGCAAGTGATGTTATCATTGTGATTCCTGCCGATGGTCCATCTTTTGGGATAGCTCCTTCGGGAACATGTATATGTGTATTGTAGTGTTCGAATATCGCAGGGTTGATGTCGAGCTCTTCTGCATGTGACTGGATATATTCCATTGCCAGCATTGCGGATTCTTTCATAACGTCTCCAAGATTACCGGTAAGTGTGAGCTTTGCTCCTTTGCCGCGACTTAATGAGCTTTCTACAAAAAGTATTTGTCCGCCAACAGCGGTCCATGCTAGACCTGTGACTACTCCTGCATATTCATTGCCTTGATATTTGTCTCTATTGAACTCTTCTTTGCCAAGGTATTCATGAAGATCGCCTATCCTTAGTGATTTTGGATATTCTTCATCTGAAGCGATTTTACGAGCTACGCGTCGCATGACTTTCGCAATCTTCTTATTTAACTCGCGCACTCCTGATTCTCGGGTGTAATTTTCAACAATCCGATGGAGGGTGGGCTTGGGTATTCTAAAGGAGCCTTTTTTAATGCCATGATTGGCTAGTTCTTTGGGAACTAAATGACGATAGGCTATTTCTATCTTCTCTTCTGTTATATAACCACCTACATTGATAAGCTCCATACGGTCGAGTAGGGGCTGTGGAATTGTGTTTAGATTATTGGCAGTGGCTACGAAAAGTACTTTGGAGAGGTCGTAGTCTATTGACAGGTAGTTGTCGTGAAACGTGGAGTTTTGTTCCGGATCGAGTACTTCGAGCAAAGCTGATGCCGGGTCGCCTCTAAAATCTTTCCCTATTTTATCTATTTCATCTAAAACAAATACGGGATTGGAGGTGCCTGCCTTTTGTATGTTTTGAATTATGCGTCCGGGTATGGCTCCTATATATGTTCGACGATGACCTCGTATCTCTGCTTCGTCGTGCAAGCCGCCAAGCGAGACTCGGATATACTTGCGATTGAGTGCTTCGGCAATTGATTTTCCTAAAGAGGTTTTACCTACTCCGGGGGGGCCGTAAAGACAAATTATTGGAGATTTGAGGTCTCCCTTAAGTTTTAATACTGCCAAATGTTCAATAATTCGCTCTTTGACCTTATCCATGCCAAAATGATCTCTGTCGAGAATTTTTTGTGCGTTCTTGAGGTTGAAGTTGTCTTTGCTGTATTCATTCCAAGGGAGCTCATATATTGTCTGGATATATCCATATTGTACTGAGTAGTCGGGGGATTGTGGATTTAGACGTTCAAGTTTTTTAAGCTCTTTCTCAAATGTCTCTGCCACTTCGGCACTCCATTTTTTCTTTTTACCATTTTTGCGGAACTCATCGATCTCAATTTGTTGGCTGTTGCCACCAAGCTCTTGCTGAATGGTTTTGATCTGCTGTTGTAGGAAAAACTCTTTTTGCTGCTGACTAAGGTCTTCGCGAGTTTTCATCTGGATGTTCATCTTCATCTCCAGTATCTGAAGCTCTCTATCGAGTATCATGAGGAGTCGGTAAGCCAGCTTTTTCTCATTGTCAATATTTAATAATTCTTGCTTTTCGCGACTTTCAATTGGCAAGTTTGTGCCGCTGTAGCTGATAAGCATGTTGGAAAAGGAGTCGCTTTTTATTGTCTGAATCAACTCTTTGGGTGGCTCACCAAGCATTTGCAGCATTTGCATCATGGAGTCGCGAATAGTGTCGAGGATTACCTTAAACTCTTTATCATCTGTTGGAGCGCTGACAGTTTTTCTTAGCTTATATGTAGCCTTCATAAATGGCTCGGTTTGAGTCATCTCGAGCCACTCGAAACGTTTTTTTGCCTGAACGATGATACTAAAATTGTTGTCTGCAAGTTCAATTACACGAATGACTTCTGCTATGACTCCTAATTTGTAGAGATCATCTTTTTCGGGGTTTTCAATGCTTGAGTCTATCTGACATACCAAGCCTATATAGCGTTGTTTTTTGCCGAGAGATTTTATCAGATCCAGTGATTTTTTTCTTCCAACGGATATTGGTAGTGTGCTTCCCGGAAAAACAATGGTGTTTCTTAACGGCAAAATAGGTAGCTCGTCTTTTATATACTTATCATCTATCTCAGTGTTGCCATCAATAAAATCGCCGGCAATGAATGAAACGATGTTGCCTTCACTCTCTTTTTCACTAAATTTATTTATTTTGAATGGATTCATATTCTATTGTTTCTTCTTCTAAATAACGAAAAGTTGCTTACTTTTGTTTATATATTGTAATTTGACAAAATCCGTGCCAAACAGCATTAATTTGGAGACAAAAATAGATTGTTATTATTTATAGTATATATTGTTCATATTATAATGGTGATGAAAATAGATTATTTTTAAATGGCAGTAATTTTACTGAATGGTTATTTCATTTTAGACATAAAATGTAGTAGTTTTGCAAATTAAATTTTGACACTGTGAAGAAAGTAATCTCAATTAATGATAAACAGTTTGAACTTCTCATTGAGCAAGAGGTGATTGAGAATGAGATAAAACGTATAGCTAAAAGGATTAATACAGATCTTAAGGATAAGAATCCTATATTTATTGCTGTGCTTAATGGTGCTTTTATGTTTGCCGGTGAGCTAATGAAGCAGGTGAATATTCTTAGTGAAATCACATTTGTTAGGTTGGAATCGTATCTTGGTACATCGTCAACAAAAAATGTTAAGACAATATTTGGATTGGATGGAAGTATAAAAGGCAGGTCGGTGGTGATAGTAGAGGATATAGTGGATAGTGGCAATACTATGGTTGCCTTGATTAAAGAGCTTGAGAAAATGGAGCCGAAAGAGGTGAGGATTGCAACGCTTCTTTTTAAACCTGCAGCATTGAAACAAAAACTGCATTTGGATTATGTTACTCTGGAAATTCCAAATGATTTTATTGTGGGTTATGGTTTGGATTATGATGGCTTTGGAAGAAATCTTAAAGATATTTATAAGGTAATCTGATTATTAGTATGTTATAGTTTAATGTTTTTTTAATACAGATTAAATATTTTTTTTGATAAAGAGTTGTTTTTTATAACAAATGAGGATTCCAAAATATAAAAAAACTAATTTCGATAAAATTCATACACAAATGCTGGGCAATATAAAAAAAATAGCTATTTTTGCATTCTAAGCAGTCGTATAACAAATAAAATGAAGCAGATAAAAAATTATTCACAATGAACAAAGATGAAGTAAAAAAATCACCGAAAGCGAGTTTGGAAACGCATAAGAGCACCTCTCTTCTTATTGGATTGGTGTTTGGCATAGCTGTGCTTTTCTTCGCTTTTGAATGGACTTCTGCAACTGAAAAAGTTGATGAGGCTATTATCGTGCAGGACGTTGTGGCTGAGGAAGAAATTGTAATCACAAGTCGTGAGCAAGATCCAACTCCTCCTCCACCACCACCACCTGCACAGGAAACGCCGGAGATTATCCAGGTAGTTGAAGAGGAAGTGGCTACTAGATTTGAAATTAGTGTTGAGGATGACCAATCACAACGCCAAGTTCAAACATATGTTGCACCTCCACCACCACAACCAAAAGAAGAAGAAGTAACAGAGGAGATTTTTGTGGTTGTAGAAGAACAGCCTGAATATCCTGGTGGAAATGCAGCTATGATGCAATTCCTAAGTGATAATATCAGATATCCTGTAATTGCTCAGGAAAACAGCATTCAAGGTAGAGTTATATGTAGTTTCGTAGTTGAAAGAGATGGTAGTATAACTGACGTTCAGGTAGTAAGAGGTGTTGACCCTTCACTTGATAGAGAAGCTATTCGTGTTATCCAACAGATGCCTAACTGGAAACCGGGTAGACAGAGAGGTCAAGCAGTGCGTGTACGTTTTACACTGCCTGTTGTATTCCGACTACAAACATAATATTACAATAGTAAATCTAAAAAGCTGCTTATCGAATTCCGAAAGCAGCTTTTTTTTTAAGAACAAAGAATTTAATAAGAATTTCAGACAATGAGCCATATAGTTACTTTATTTACAAATAAAATAAATGAGGAGCTCGCTAATGTAATGAAAGGGGAACTGCCTGAGACGCTGTTTGATCCTCCAAAATATGTGTTTTCGTTAGGTGGTAAAAGAATTAGACCTGTATTGACGTTGATGGCTGTTGACTTGTTTGATAAAGATGTTGATATAGCCTTAAATGCAGCTCTGGGCATCGAAATATTTCATAATTTCTCGTTATTGCATGATGATTTAATGGATAATGCTGCTGTAAGAAGAGGGAGTGCGACTGTACATGAAAAATGGAATGCTAATACTGCTATTTTGTCGGGTGATGCAATGGTTATTGAGGCGTATAAGTATATAGCTAAAGTTCCTAAACGGTGTTTGTCGGAAGTGTTGGAAATATTTTCTAATACTGCTATGGATATTTGTAAAGGTCAGCAGTATGATATGGATTTTGAACAGCGACTTGACGTAACTGAGGCTGAATATATTGAGATGATATTTAAAAAGACGGCTGTGCTGACGGGTTGCTCTCTGAAGATTGGAGCTATTATTGCTGATGCTGATGAGAAGGATATTGAAAATCTTTATCAGTTTGGAATAAATCTTGGAATTGCATTTCAGCTGAGAGATGATTTATTGGATATTTATGGAGATCCAAAAAACTTCGGTAAAAAAATAGGTGGCGATATTATTAGTAATAAAAAAACTTATTTGCTGATTAAAGCATTAAAAAACTCAAATACAGAGCAAAGGAAAGAGCTTTTTAACTGGATTACTGCAGAACAATTTGATAGTGATGAAAAAGTTGAAGCTGTTAAAAAAATTTATGATGAATTAAATATGAAGATAATTTCTGAAAAACTCATCGAAAAGTATTATCTTACGTCTTTGGATTATTTGTCATCAATTAATGTCCCGGAGTACCGAAAAAAAGAACTATTAGAACTTTCAGAAAATCTTATGAACAGGGAAAATTGAGAATTTATTAAATTTTATGTGAATGCCTTATAGAAGATTACCCAATACTGACTCGGCAAGGATTAAAGCTTTAAAAACTGCTATTAATAAAGCAGAAAAGACTGATTTCCAGGAGCTGCAGATTTCAATAAAAATGTTAAATTCGGCAAAAAGTGCATTAATGCGCTTTGAAGATTTATGTATTAGGTATCGACAACTATACGAAATTCAGGTTAAAGCTAATAAGTCATTTGTAGTTAAAACAAAAAATGCACGTATGTACATTTCTCATTTTGTACAAGTATTATACATGTCTGTTCTACGTGAAGAGATAAAGGAAAAACAACTGGAGTTTTATGGACTGGATAGCTCAAACATGTTAGTTCCTGACCTGTCTTCAAATGAACAATTGCTGGAATGGGGAAAAAAAATTATTGATGGTGAAAACAAACGTCTAATACAAGGTGGAGTACCTATTTATAATCCTTCAATAGCAAAAGTTAGAGTTATGTACTCTGTATTTAAAGAGGGATATCAAACTCAAAAACTACATCAAAAGAGTACGCAGAGAGTTATGAATGAAGTTGCAGAATACCGTGAAATAGTGGATAAGGTTATATTCGATATTTGGGAAGAGGTAGAGAAAAGCAGTGTTAATATTCCTGCTGACAAAAGATTAGAGAGAAATCGTGAGTATGGGATTGTTTACTACTACAGAAAAGGAGA
>CAZURM010000057.1:7181-12181 GCA_964622945.1 uncultured Proteiniphilum sp. | reverse complement strand
TTACCATTCAAGATAGTTGTTTGGATGCTTGATGAAAAGTGATATCCCTTCCAAAAAACTAAGATTAAACAGGAACCAACAAACCTAAAAACAAACAAATAAGCAACACCTTACACTAATATTTAAGCATTTTCCTGAAAATAAGTTGATTTATAATTGTTTTACAAGTTCCTTTCATTTATATTTGTAAAAAATTATAGGAAACAAATGCACAACAGCTCTTTTTTCAAGCACACAAAGAAGCTGTTTTAGTAGTTTTTGAAATCAATAAAAAAAATAACGAAAAATGAGTAGAATCAAATTGTCACTTCCAACTTGTTTAAGAAAGCTTCCTGCCTTTCTGTTTATTGTAACGCTCCTATTATTATCATGCAATGATAATGATGTCGATAAGAAAAAAGGAGCAACTTACGATCCAAATCAACCTATCGGTCTTAACACTTTTTATCCTGACTCGGGTAGGTATTTAGAAAAAGTATTATTAACAGGCTCTAACTTTGGCACCGACCCTGATAAAATAAGAGTTTACTTTAACTCTCGGAAAGCTCCTGTTATCGGTTCTACAGGTGAGCGTATGTATGTTCTTGCCCCACGACTACCAGGAGACACTTGTATTATTTCTGTTGCAATTGGGGAGGATTCTGTATCCTTCGAAAAAACATTTGAATATCATACATCTGTTTCTGTTACCACAATAGCAGGGAATGGGAATGATACAAAATATATGGATGGGAATCTTGCTGACACACAGTTAAAACCTTTTTATCTTTGTGTAGATAGCGAAAACAACATCTTTATAGTAACCAGAGCACGTGACGGAGAACGCAACCACTCAATATCTCGAATAGATGAGGAAGCAAACGAACTTATTACCCTTGCACCCGAGTTAATTGGTAATTCGCCAGCTGTTAATCCTATCACTGGAGTAGTGTCTATCCCTACCGAAACATCTATAGGTTCCTTTGCTACATTAGATCCAAAAGAGATGTGGGCTCCCAGAATTAGAGATATGAAATGGCCCGATGGATATGAGTTACCACAAAATGCTTGGAAACACTCAATGGTAGTAAACCCTGGTGATGGATATATTTACACACGGTATTTCCATGGAGATATTGTAAGAATACACCCTACCAATTACCTTTCAGAGCGTATCTATATGACTGAAACAGGCAGTAGTTTTGGAGCAACATTTACTCCAACTGAACCAAACATCTTGTATATTGCAATGTCGACGAGCGGGGGCAAAGTGGCTCACAGCATCTTAAGCATAGATGTAACAGATCCAAACAACACATACCAAAAAGTAAGTGGACCAGCTAGGAGAGGTCATCGCGATGGACCTCTAGAAACAGCTGAATTCAACAATCCTCACCAAATATTTTCTGATCACGATGGCAATATTTATGTAGCAGACAGAGAAAACCACTGCATACGCAGAATTACACCTGACAAAATGGTAGAGACAGTACTTGGAATGCCTGGTACAGCTGGCTGGAAAGACGGTGGAAAAGAAGAAGCACTATTTAACGAACCTACAGGAATAGGAGTTGCGCAAGATGGTTCAATTTATGTAGCAGACTATGGGAACAGCAGAGTAAGAAAACTCTCAATCAATTAAATTGCTCAAACTCAATCTTTAGATATTAACAATACATAACAGTAAAATAATTCAAGCTCAATGAAAAACAAATTATGTACATTATTTATTTTATTATCAGTATGCTTAGGCCTATCTGCACAAAGCTCCACATTTTCAATAGAAGGAATAGTCTATGATGAAGACAACATCCCATTACCGGGAGCCACAGTTTACCTAAGAGATAAAGTCAACATTGGAACATCAACTAATTCAAAAGGTGAGTTCAGTATTAAAGCCAGTCGCAATGACGTAATTATATTTTCTTTTATTGGGTACAAAGAAATAGAGTACCTAGCTACCGAAGAAAAGAAAGATTTGGTTATAAAATTTGAAGACGAATCACAAGAATTAGACGAGGTGGTAGTAATGGGAATGGGAACTCAAAGAAGGATTTCAACCGTTGCCTCGGTCAGCAGTATAGATGTCGAAGAACTTCAAGCACCAGCATCGTCAATCACTAATTTATTAGGAGGGCGTATAGCAGGTGTGATTTCAATGCAAACCAGTGGAGAACCTGGCAGGAATATTTCTGAGTTTTGGGTAAGAGGTATCGGAACTTTTGGTGCTAGTTCAAGCGCATTAGTACTTATAGATGGCTTGGAAGGAGATCTCAATTCTATTGACCCAGCTGACATTGAGAGTTTCTCTGTGTTGAAAGACGCTTCTGCAACAGCTGTTTATGGTGTACGTGGTGCTAATGGTGTTGTACTAGTTACAACAAAAAGAGGGCAAGCTGGCAAACTAACAATTAGAGGGCGCGCCAACTTCACTCTTTCACAACTTAAAAGAACACCCGATTACCTTAGAGCCTACGACTACGCACTGCTTGCAAACGAAGCACGTGTAGTACGAAATGACTCTCCGATTTATACTGATGTAGAATTAGATATAATTAATGACGGTGCCGACCCTGATCTCTATCCAGATGTAAGTTGGCAAGATGAAGTGTTAAGGAATACATCTTTAAGGCAATCATATTATGTGAGCGCTAGAGGGGGTGCACAGATAGCTAGATATTTTCTAAGCATAGGCGTAAGTGACGAGCAAGCAGCTTACAATATTGACAAAAACAGTCCATACGCTGCTAATGTAGGTTACAACACTTACACATATCGAGCAAACATAGACCTAGAGCTTTCCCCTTCTACTACGCTGTTTTTTGGTACTGACGGTTTTCTTTCTGACCAAAAAGACCCAGGTGTTGCCAGCACAAATTATATATGGAATGCTCAATCAAACCTTAATCCATTGTTATTACCTAAAAAGTATTCGAACGGAGAATTCCCAGCGTCAGGTGCAGGAGCACTCACTTCCCCACTTGTGCAAATTAACAATATGGGAAGAAGATTAAATCAGGATTTCAATGGTAAGTTTACTCTTGCTCTTAATCAAAAACTAAATTTCCTTACCGAAGGTCTGTCATTAAGAGCACAAGGTGCGTATGATATAAAAAGTTATTTTTCAGAAAGCCGCCTGTTAAATCCACCTCTATATCAAGCAGTTGGCAGAGATCAAAAGGGTGAACTTATTACAATCCGTAGAGTAGACGAAGGTTCTATTTCTTATAATAAAAGTACAAATCAGTACAGGAAGTATCATTTTGAAAGTACACTTAACTATGATCGAGTATTTGCAGACGATCATCGCACTTCGGGGCTTATCTATTATTATATAAGTGATGAAAAAAAAGCTAGTGATGCTACAAATAATCTCACTGCTATTCCATTAAGGTATCAAGGTGTTTCCAGCAGGCTTACTTATGGTTTTAAAGACACCTACATGGTAGATCTTAACTTTGGATACACAGGTTCCGAGAACTTCCAACCAGGCAGACAATACGGTTTTTTCCCCTCCGTTGCTTTAGGCTGGATACCTTCTAATTATGATTTTTTCCAAAAAGCTCTTCCATGGTTCGACTTCTTTAAATTGAGAGGATCATACGGATCAGTGGGGAATGATCGAATCAGCAACCTTCGCTTCCCCTATCTAACAATGGTTACTCTTGGAAACAAACGCCCTTGGGGCAGTGCTGCGCTTTATGAAACAATTGGAGAGTCAAGAATTGGTGCTGATAACCTTGAGTGGGAAAGAGCTCTTAAAACAAACCTAGGAATCGAAGTTCGTCTTTTAAATGAAAGACTTGAAATGGTTGTTGATGTGTTTAATGACGAGCGTGATGGTATATTTATGCAACGTGTCCAAGTTCCAGATTATGCAGGATTAGTTTCAAAACCCTATAGTAATATCGGGAGAATGAGCAGTTATGGATCAGACGGAAACGCTAGCTTTAAACAAGAGATTACAAAAGATATGAGCTTTACCTTAAGAGGTAATTACACATTCTCGAAAAACAACGTACAACATTGGGAAGAGGCTAATCCACCTTATCCCTACCAAGACATTTCAGGTTATCCACACGGAGCTATGCGTGGATATCATGCTATTGGACTTTTCAAAGATTGGGACGATGTAAATAATAGCCCCGAGCAGTTTGGCAAGGTAATGCCAGGAGATATCAAGTACAGGGATGTAAATGGCGACGGTGTAATTGACTCGAACGACAAAACACCTTTATCTTATAGAACTTACCCATTGCTAATGTATGGCTTTGGCGGTGAATTCAGATATAAGGATTTAACAGTAGGTGTACTTTTTAAAGGTACTGGTAAAACAGACTTCTTCCACGTTGGACAAGGCGGAAATGGAATGGGATATGTTCCTTTTTTTAGAGGAGAAAATGGAAATGTATTGTCTTTAGTTCAAGATCCTACCAACAGATGGATACCTAAAAAATATGCTGTTGAAAACAACATCGATTTGAAGTACGCCGAAAATCCAAATGCACGTTTTCCAAGACTCTCTTATGGCTATAACGAGAACAACTCTCAATTATCAACCTTTTGGAAAGGAGATGCGCGTTATTTACGCTTGCAAGAAGTTACTATAAACTACAACCTTAAAAACGATTTCTTAAGGAAGATTAGTATTTCTTCAATCGACTTTCAATTAGTTGGTAATAATCTCTTATTATGGGACAAAGTAAAACTATTCGATCCTGAGCAAGCACACCGCAATGGTGAAGTTTATCCAATTCCAACTTCATATGCTTTGCAACTGTACATTAATCTATAAAATAAAAAAACAAGCCTATTATGATAAAAAGAAATCAGTTTAAACAAGGAGTAAATCAAGGAATGAAAATATTGAAATATTTTTCATCATTAGCCATTTCACTCATATTGGCAATTTCACTATTCTCTTGCAGTGATTTTCTCAGCATTGATGACTACTTTAGTGATGAAATAAAACTTGATTCTGTTTTTGCCAATACACGGTTTATTGAAGCTTATATGTGGGA
>CAZURM010000057.1:2820-7081 GCA_964622945.1 uncultured Proteiniphilum sp. | reverse complement strand
TATTCTAGGAACAACACGTTTTATCAGAGCTTATGCATATTATAGTATTATTGTTGATTTCGGTCCTCCCATTATACTAGGAGATGAAATCATGGAATCAAATGAGGAGTTACCATACTATGATCGTGCACGAAGCACATACGATGAAGCAATAGAATATATATGTAGCGAATTAGAAGAAGCAGCCAAATATTTGCCAACAACTCTCCCGCTTATGCAGTTTGGAGTTCCCACTAAAGGAGCAGCGTATGGATTAGTAGCAAGGCTAAGACTTCTTCATGCAAGCCCATTGTATAATGGAGGTGATGCTGCTCGCCGTACTTTTGGCAATTGGAAGCGCTCATCTGACAACGTCCATTATGTATCGCAAACTTATGATGAAGAGCGTTGGGCAGTGGCAGCAGCAGCAGCAAAGAGAGTGATGGATATGGAAGGAGCTGGTGGAGCGTTATACAAACTACACACAATTGAGTCTGATCACGAAACTCCTCCACTACCTCAAGGAGTAACTTCCGACCCAGATTACTATAAAGAGTGGCCCAATGGGGCTGCAGGTATAGACCACTTTAAATCGTATTCAGATATGTTTACGGGGGAGTCGGTTATACCAGTTAATCCAGAATATGTATGGGGACGACGAAGTGGAGAATTGGAAAGAAGTACTCGAACGAGTTTTCCACAAAAGAATGCAGGATATAATGCTATGTGCATTACTCAAAAGGTGATTGATGCATACTCAATGGTTGATGGTAAATCAATAGATCAATCTAGTAATGAATATTCCTATAGTGAAGAAGGCTTTACTAATGAGATGAAAGTTTTCTCTGGCTATAGATTAAATGCAGGGGTAAGCAACATGTACAATAATCGGGAAATGCGATTTTATGCAAGTGTTGGCTTTAGTGAAGCCTTTTGGCCTATGACCTCAGCCACATCTTCTGGAGATTATAATCAAACTATTGAGTACTATTACGATTCACCTAATGGTAAAGGAGGAGTAGGTACGCAAGATCATCCCATTACTGGTTATGTACTCAAAAAATACATCCACCCTACCGATGCATGGGGAGGCACCAATGCTCGAAGAATGGAAAAAGGTTTCCCGATAATTCGTTTTGCAGAAATCTTGATATCTTATGCCGAAGCATTAAACAACCTTACTAGTAGCTATACCATTGATTTGGATGGAGAACAACAGGTTTTTTCAAGAGATATGGAAGAAATTAAAAAAGCGTTTAATCAAATTAGATATCGTGCAGGATTACCTGGATTGAACGGAAGTGAGAACGCTCAAACAGTTCAAAGTATGATTGAGAAAGAACGAATGATAGAGTTTCTTTATGAGAATCGCCGCTACTTTGATGTAAGAAGATGGGGTATTTATGAGAAAACTGAAAGTGTGCCTATAAGAGGTATGAATATTGAAGGATCGAAAGAGGTTTTTTACAATAAAGTAATACCAAATACCTCTCGAATTGGTGCTAGAATAGTTAACAGACGCCTCACTTTACTCCCTATTCCTTTAAATGAAATAAGAATTTTGCCTTTACTTGATCAAAATCCAGGATGGGAAGAATAATTAATAAATTTATACAGATGAAACATTTATATAAAACATACAAAATGGAAGTAGTTAATTATTTGAGTTACATGCTCAACTTACTATCCTTGAGAAAAGTCAACTTTATGATTTTGATTACTATTGTTGCACTTTCTTCATGCGATAATGATGAAGTGTTTGAAAAAGAACAATATAAAAACGTATTTGCACTAATTAGTGGGAGTGAAAACATATCCTATAAATTCCACTCTTTAGGCAAAGAGTCAACAGGTATAGTCGCAGCCTCAGTGGGTGGTACGAATCCTACCGAAAAGGATATTGTTGTGAATCTAGTAGAAGATCCATCTCTAATTCATAATTACAATATCATAAACTACGATGTGGATAAAACAAAATATGCGCGTGCGCTACCAAAGGGGAATTATGATATAAACAGTTTTCAATTTACTATTCCCGCAGGTGAAATTAGCGGAAGATTACCCATTGAAATTAGGCCCGATGGTTTGTCCCCTGATTCGACATATTTTATTCCACTAAGGATAGACTCGCACTCGGCTTATGAAGCCAACCCAGCGAAAAGCTACATATTATACGAAATTAGAACCAAAAATTGGTGGGCATTGAGCGATGGTTCAACTATTTATAACATGACTGCTATACTTAGTGAAGTAGGTGAAACATACGAACTACAAATGCCTGGCACAAAAGTAATGCAACCAATTTCTGAAAACCAAGTGCGTATGATGCCTGGAAATGAAAAATATGAATCGGAGAAGATTGTATTTGATCAACAAGCCATTATATTGACAATTGAAGATGATAATAAGGTGACAATCTCACCCTATAAAAATGCAGAGGTTACGCAAATAGATGGAGATGAGTTTTATTCAAACACTTTCTTTATCGAAGATGACGGATTTAAAACCTATAAAACATTCCGCCTAAGATATATATATAAATCAGGAGGAAATAGAAATTACGAAATAAAGGAAGAATTACGTCTCCAATATGATGAAGATGAAGATGAAGAAGATTAGATTAAATATAAGCTAGTATTCCTCATAACACAAAAATAAAATTTAAAAAACATGAAGATAAAATTTATATTATATGGAATCGCTCTACTATTATTTACTAACACCATAGGATGCGATGATTATGTGCGTAGAGATGTAGAAGATAAAATTTTCGTTAACATGCAATCTTTGAACATGTTTGTAGGAGAGAAAATACAACTTACTGCAAGCCCTACAGATGGAACTTACAAATATAACTGGTTAAGTGAAGATGTTAGTGTAGCAACAGTTGATAATAATGGTTTGATCGAGGTTATAAGTGAGGGATTTACCAACATTATTGTTAGTAGTGGAGACATCAAAACTAGAATTCCATTGACAGCTACAGTCAGAATACCTCTTGAGGATGTGTTGTTAAATGTAGAATCACTTGAATTATACGTGGGTGATGAAGTAGCAATTTTGACAACTCTTATACCAGATGAATCTAACGACATACCAGATTATACTTGGTATTCTGAAAACTCAAATATCGCTACTGTTAATGAAGTTGGTGAAGTTATAGGTGTGGGTGAAGGAGAAACAAATATAGTTTATAAAATCGGTGACATCACTAAAAAAATTCTTGTAAACAGCGCATATACATATCCTTTTAAAGGACCACACATACTATCCGCTGCGGCACCGTATGAACTTAAAGCAGCAGATTTTGATTTTGGAAGATCGGGTTATGCTTTTTATGATTCTGATGATAATAACAGAACTGGGTCTTACAAATATCGAGAAAGCAATGGCGATATTTACGGTATTGCTGTAGAGGTACAAGGAGACACTGGAGTAAACATTGGTTATACAGCCCAAGGCGAATGGTTAGTTTACACGGTAGAAGTACTTGATGCGGGTGAATACATAATGGATGTAAGCATCTCAGTACCAAACAACAATGGAAAGTTTCATATCCAAGTAAATGATAAGAAGGTTACCGACATAATAAGCATTCCTAATACTGGAGGTTATACTAATTGGACATGGATTCCTAATCCGCCGGTTCTTAACCTCACAAAAGGGAAACATAAAATAAAATATTATTTTGAAAGTGGTTTTAACCTCAAAGGATTTAAGTTTACGAAAAAATAGCAGTAGTTTTAATTGAATAATTATAGACCCTTAATTATTTAATTGACTCATACTAATCAATTGTTTACAAACATCTTTAGGACACACTCAAAATAAATTAGCGTATCCTAAAGATGTTTTTCTTATGTAGATTTGATAAAAAAAACTCTTTAATGAAAATGAAGAAATTATTACCGTTAATTATTACATTATTGATTTTCGCTACAATATGTTGTGAAAAAGAAGTCGAAAATAAAAGTATCACCCTAGATCAAACTACACTTTCACTAAAAGTAGGCGAAGAGTACTCTTTCAAAGTATCTATTACTCCCCCTGATATAGGAGATCCTTCGTGGCAGACAAGCAATAAAGATGTTGTATCTGTGAATAACAAAGGAAAAATAAAAGCTATCTCAATCGGGAAAGCCACTGTTACAGTTTATTCTCACGATAATACATTACAATCGAGTTGCGAAGTAACTGTAGAAGCGACTGAAGCAACAGAAATTTCATTAAATATAGAGAATTTAAAAATGCTTGTTGATGAAGAGTATGTTTTAGAGTATAC
>CAZURM010000057.1:0-2720 GCA_964622945.1 uncultured Proteiniphilum sp. | reverse complement strand
CTGATAAGGGCGATAGAGCTTGGGAGAATAGACTTCCATGGGTAAAGAAAATTATTCAAAGATATGACTTCGATATTATTGGCACCCAAGAAGGATTCATAAGTCAAATAGAAGATATTATTACTGCCGGCAACTATGATTATATTGGTGTAGGTAGAGATGATGGTAAAAACAAGGGTGAGACATCGGCAATAGTGTTTAAGAAAGATCGATTCAAAGTATTAGATAAAGGAAACTTCTGGCTATCAGAAACTCCTGATCGGGTTTCTACTGGATGGGGTGCTACTTACAATCGTATTCTTTCTTGGGGTAGATTTAAAGATAAAGAAACAGAAAAAGAGTTTTATGTGTTTAATGCTCACTATGATCACCAAAGTAAATTAGCTCGAAAAGAGTCATCTAAATTGGTGGTAAGAAAAATAAATGAGATAGCGGGCAATAATCCTGTTTTCTTTACTGGAGATTTAAACTGTTTGCCTTCAGACGATCCAATATCAATAATTTTAGATTTTGGCTTGCTAGATTCAAGACACTCTTCAATAGAACCAGTTTATGGGACTGAAGGGACCTTTCATGGGTATAATTTTGATGGTAGAACAACTAGTCGCATTGATTATATATTTGTTAGCAAGACAATACGGATTCAAAAGTATGGTGTAATAAATGATGATATCGAATTGGCTAAGTTTTCATCAGATCATTTTCCAGTCTTGGTAAATGCGGAATTATAGGAAGGGATAGCACTAAGGATAAATAAAGAAGTGTGATTATTCAACTGTAACACTTTCTAAACCTAAGATATACGTAAAAAGCTAATTTGATGCTCTTTATGGGCAATGAAATACCAACCAGACGGGCTGCAATAAAATGCTAGTAAATAAAATTGGTAATGAAAAGGGGATTCAAAATCATAAAGTTTAAACATTGACACCCTTTCTAGTTTTATCTATCTATTTAAACTATTATACTGTTAATTTATCGACACACTACAAATAAACCAACTAATTAAAATGAAGAAAATACTACCACTAATTATTGTACTCTTAACTTTTACTACCTTATATGGTTGTAAAAAAGAAGCAGAAAACAAAAGCATTACCCTAGATAAAACTACACTTTCATTAAAGGTAGGTGAAGAGTACTCTTTCAAAGTGTCGATTACTCCCCCTGAGATAGGGGCTCCTTCATGGCAAACGAGTGATAAAGATGTTGTGTCTATAAATAACATTGGTAAAATAAAAGCTCTATCAATTGGGCAAGCTACTATAACCGTTTATTCTCATGACAACACCTTACAGGCAACCTGCAAAGTAACTGTAGAGTCCACAAATGCAACAGGAATCTCTTTAAATGATGAAAGCCTGAGTCTATTTGTTGATGAAGAGTATGCATTGGAGTACAGATTTACACCTGAAAATACGACGAACAAAGAGGTTACATGGTCATCATCAAATCCTGATGTCGCTAGCGTCAGTAATAAGGGAGTAGTTAAAGCTTTGAAAATTGGTGAGACTACAATCACTATTTTCAACCATGATAAAACATTAGAATCAAGTTGCATAATAAAAGTAGAACCTACAAAAGCTACAGAAATTTCCTTAAATGTTGAAAGTATAAATCTACTTGTTGATGAAGAATATGCATTAAAATACGAATTTACACCTGAAAATACGACTAATAAAGAAGTGATATGGTCGTCATCAAATCCTGATGTTGCTACTGTTGATAATAAGGGAACAATTAAAGCTTTAAAGATTGGCGAAACTACAATCACTATTTTCAACCATGATAAAACACTAGAATCAAACTGTATCGTTAATGTAGTAACATCTAAAAGCTTAATTATTGCAAGCTATAACGTGCGAAATGCAAGAGGAATGGACGACATAGTGAACTTTGATCGGGTATCCTCTGTCATTAACAATATGAATGCGCACGCAGTTGCTATCCAAGAAGTGGATAGTGTTACAAGAAGAAGCAATCGTTTAGCAGTAGCAGATGAACTTGCAAGAAGAACGAATATGTTTGCATCCTTTTCAGCTTCTATCGAATATCAAGATGGAAAATATGGAAATGCCATTTTAACAAAAGAGAAACCATTGCAAACAAAAATAATAAAACTACCAGGAAGTGAAGAGAAACGGAGTTTGCTTATCGTTGAGCTACAAGATTTTATATTGTGTTGCACACATTTCTCACTCACTAAATCGGACAGACAGTTATCTGTTGATATTATTCAAGAAGCAACTAAAGAATACAATTCAAAGCCTGTTTTTCTAGCTGGCGATCTTAATGCAGACCCCACTTCAACAGAAATTATCAATTTATCAAAAAACTGGATAATGCTTAGTGATCCAAATGATCCCACGTTTAGAGCTGACAATCCAACCAAAACTATAGACTATATATTTTATAAGCAAAACAGTCACTTTGAACATAAAGTTATTGCACGAGATGTTGTAAACGAACCAATGGCATCTGATCACAGACCTTTGTGGGTAGAAGTAGAAATCAACACAAAATAGGATTGGTTAATATTTGGAGAGTATTGATTTATAAAGGCTAAAGATTGCACATAATATTCAGGTGTGCAAACTTATAAAGTTACTAGCTTCAACTCATTAATACACTTGAAGCTATCTATCAAACTCCAACACCTGCCCACTTGGCTTGCCCACAATTTCTCCATTATGGAAAACCACCTTACCATTCAAGATAGT
>CAZURM010000056.1:0-12286 GCA_964622945.1 uncultured Proteiniphilum sp. | reverse complement strand
AATACGGTGTTTTTTAATTGATCTTTAGCGAGATGTTGAATTTCATGTAAGTCATTTCTGCTGATAAAATTAAAAAGGTCATCCTCAAAATAGTAATAATTAAAATCAGTGTCCATCGATAAAATCTCTGGTTTAGGGAAATTTATTAATCGTATAATTTTTTTCTCATTATCAATTTCCCACTCACATCGGTTAATATCGTATCCTACTATAACCTTGGCACGTACAATGACTAAAGCTTTCTTTGTTGAAGGTATAAATTTGAGTAATTTTTTAGTATTCTCATAATTAAAAATCTCATTCATTTGCCCTTCTGCTACTACAATCTTAAAGACTTTTTTTATACTTTCTACAACGGTGTGTGACGAAGTTGTAGTTTTCAAATTAATCTGTTTTGTTCTTATAATTTTGTAAACAAGTAAAGTGATAATCACACCCACTAACAGACCAAATAATAATATTGATATTACGTTTCCGTAACCACTGTAATTGGGACGAAAGAAAGTTTGATAAATAAACCCTATAATTAACAATAAAACTATAACTATCGCAATAATAACTATAGGGCGACTTATTATTCTTTTCATAGATATGTTTTGCTGCAAAAGAACAAAAATAACAATAAAGGTTTGAAATTAGTTAGAGTAGGGTGAAAAAATAAATTTTAAATGAAAAATAATACCTAATTTTACTATATGTTTTCTTTAGAAAAAGGCTAAAAATAAAAGATGTATATGAAACGACTTATTATCTTACGTCATGGCAAATCTGAACAGTATTCAATGTTTAAGGACGATTTTGACAGAGCGTTAACTGAACGTGGTAGAAAAAATTCTAATAGTATGGGGGCATTTATACTTAAAAAAAATGGGATGCCTGATCTGATACTTACCTCTTCTGCAAAAAGAGCTCGTGAAACTGCTGTATTAGCAGCAAAATCTATTGGTTATCCAGAAGCTGAGATACAAGCTAATCAGAGTCTTTATTTAGCTCCTTATATATGGATTATGAATGTCCTTTCGAAACTTCCTGATAAAATAAACAGCTGTATTATTGTTGGACATAACCCAGGATTAACTGATTTAGTAAATATCTTGGGTGTTCAGTTGGATAATCTACCCACTGCATCAACAGCTTGTTTTGAATTTAATGTTGAATCTTGGAAAAAGATCTCTGCTGACCAATCCAATTTCAAATGGTTGAAAATTGCCAGAGAACTGTAATTATACTCAATATTGTTTAAATAGTAACCATGATACTATTAAAGTAATTATAACATTGAATGTCTGGGCAGTTAGGAAAGACCATATATATTTAGAGTTTTCCTTTTTAAAAATATAACGAAAATCGGTCTCAAGCCCAATGCAAATAAATGCTAGAGAGAAGAGCAGTCCTCTCGAACCTTTGTTTGCAACACTAGATAATGCTTTTCCAGTTTCTGCATCAAATGCAAAGCTGAACAACAATGATGCAAAAAGAAAACCAAGTACGAACTTTGGGAATCTTTCCCACAATAAACTACCACTTGGTCGGATGTCTAAATTTGTTCCTCTGTATGACCAGTAGATAGAAATAACAAAAGCTGCAATACCCAACAGTGCATTTTGTGCAGATTTTATAATAACACTATACTGTTCAGCTGTTTCACCTAAAAATTTGCCTGAAGCAACAACTGCTGCTGTGGTATCAATTGTACCACCAAGCCATGCCCCTGCAATTTCTTGAGACAATCCCATTAAATTAGCAAGATAAGGTAAAAGATACATCATGGGGATTGCAACTATCAATACAAGAGAAATAACAAATGAAAGTTTTTTGGGGTCTCCTTTAATAGCACCACTTGTTGCAATTGCTGCTGAAACTCCACAAATTGAAACAGCACTAGAAAGCAACATAGACATTTCTCTATCAATCTTAAATGTTTTTGTTGCAAGCCAAAAACTAAAATACCAAACTGAAATAACAACTATTAAAGCTTGAATCATACCTAAAGCACCGGCTCTCATAATTTCATTAAAAAGTATGGAGCTACCAAGAATGACTAATCCTGCTTTTATGTAATATTCACTTCTTACAGCTGCAGCCATCCATTTTGGTAATCCTATTGTATTTCTTATTAGCAAACCAATTAATACTGCAAAGAATACAGATTCAAGTCCAATAATTTTAATAGATCCAATATTTGCTATATAAGTAGCCAGTTGTGCTAATAAGTATATTATCACAAAGGAAAGAAAGAATTGTCCTCTGTCCTTATTTCCCATAAATAGATACCCTAGATATGCAAGTAATGCAATGATTATTGACATTGATATATTATTGCCCATAATTTTAGGCGATAAAATTACCAAAATCAGAATGAGTGCACCAATTATAGTTGCCACCCAGTCTTCATTTTTTAATGATTTAAGCATAGGAAAATAAAATAAATAAACTCAAATAGAGTGATATGTTTCTTAAAGAAGAACGTTAATTCCGACAAAAATATAAATAATTTGTGATTAAAGAAGTATTTAACGTTTTATTTTTTTTATAATCACTCAACTAAGCATTTAAATATTGTTATTTGTCGATAAAATCATGTAGTTGGTCTATTTAATTTGTTAAAAGAGGGTGCTAGTATTATCTTTGTTAAAGTCAATTATGATTATTACCGTAATCACACATATTATGCTAAATACTACAATTATGAAGAAAATTTATTTATTAATGACAGCTTTATTAGTGTGTTTTATTTCACTTAAGGCACAGTCTCAAATTAACCGTGGAATTGTAGGTAATTTGACTACAGAAATTACAGATGAACCGATACCACGGGCTAACGTAAGGATACTAAACCAATCAGATAGTACGTTAGTGGGTGGTGTAGCATCAGATTTAGATGGTAGTTTTTCTATTCCAGTTAATAATGGCTCATATATTGTACATGTTTCTTTTATAGGATATAATGATTTATACAGAAATGTAGTTGTTTCGTCTGCCTCTCCTGTTATACGGTTAGATAACTTAGAAATGGGAGTTAATAATATATTGTTGTCTGAAACAGTTGTAACTGCAAAAGCACCAGAAATTGTTGTTAGAGGAGATACACTTGAATTCAATGCAGACTCTTATAAACTTGCAGATGGTGCCGTAGTGGAAGATCTTTTAAGAAAAATGCCGGGTGTTGAAGTAGATAATGAGGGAAATATTACAGTAAATGGTAGATCGATTTCAAAAATACTGGTTGATGGAGAAGAGTTTTTTAGCGATGACCCTAAAGTTGCTTCAAGGAATTTACCAGCAAATATGGTAGATAAACTACAAGTTTTGGAGAGAAGAACAGAGATATCCCAAATGACCGGTTTTGATGATGGTGAAGAGGAAAATGTGATCAATCTTACAGTTCGTCCCGGAATGAAAGAGGGTTTGATTGGTAATGGATATGCGGGATATGGTAGTCAGGATAGATACGAAGCTAATGGTATTTTGAACTATATGAGGAACAACGATCAATATACATTGATTGGAGGAATCAACAATACTAATAATGCGGGCTTCTCTGATCTTGGATCAGCTATGTTTAGTGGCATGGGTGGTGGTCGTGGTGGTCGTGGAGGCTTTGGAGGCGGTAGAGGAATATCAACTTCGGGCAACATTGGTGCTAATTTTAGCAGTAACCTTTCAGATAAATTTAAGTGGGGAGGAAATGTGAGATATGGATATACTGATACTGATGTTCTGTCTGATGTTTTTACACAGAACATACTTAGTGCCGGTAATACTTTAGAAAGTGAGAATGATCGCTCAAATAATATAAGTCGTAATTTTGGTGTAGATTTCAGAATGGAGTGGACACCTAATGATTTAACAAAATTAATTTTCCGTCCTAATGCTTCTATATATAATAATTCGCGTAATGAAGTTGGCAGTTATCAGACATTAAGTGAAGTGTCAGGTGATACAATAAACTTAGGAGAATCAGATTATATGTCAGAAGGCACTGGTAGTAATATAGGAGGTAGACTTGACATAAGTCGTGAACTTGGTAAGGAAGGTCGCGTGTTAAGTGCTCAGCTGAGTGCAGATTTGGGTAAATCTGAAAACAATGGAACAAGTAATTCTTATACAAGGTACTTTAGAGAAGGACGTCCTGAAGATATTATCGACCAGAGATTCATCAATACCAACAACAATAGTTCATGGAGAGGTTATATATCATATGTAGAACCTATTGGCGACAATAATTATCTTCAACTAGCTTATCAATATAGGCAAAACCTATCTGAGTCAGATAGAGATACAAGAATAAAAGATTTAGAAACAGGTGAGTATACAGTACTTGACTCTGCCTACAGTAAACGTTTGGAAAATAATTTTGTAAGGCAAGAACTTGAACTTAATTTTAGATCAGCAAGAGAGAATTATGACTATTTGATTGGTTTCTCAATGCAACCGTCAAGTTCACAAAGTAAAACTTTTATAGGAACTGATATGATTGATGATCTTAGGCAAGATGTTATTAATTATGCGCCAATGGCACAGTTTAACTATCGCTGGAGTAGAAATCACAATATTAGAATTCGCTATTTTGGGAATACAAATCAACCATCAGTCTCACAGTTAACCCCTGTAGTTGATATTTCAAATCCTTTGAATATAAGCTTTGGTAATCCAGATTTAAAACCATCTTTTGATCATAGATTTAATTTAACGTATAGACTATCTAATCCAGAAAAAGCAAGTTCTCTAAACATATCTGCCAATGCTGGATACGTAACAAATGATGTGGTTTCGTTGACAGCAACAAATACTGAAACAGGTAGAAAGGTTAGAACTTACGATAATATAACAGGAAATTGGAATGCTAGTGGACGTGTAACACTTAATATACCTCTGAAAAATGTTAAGTATTCTATTTTCTCTACCTCATCCTTAAGTTATAATAATTCAAATGGTTACACTGGTACTTTTGAACAAACAAGCGATGTTATTACACGAGAAAACATTATTATTACACCAGAGAAAAATTTGAGTAGAAGAATGAATTTAGGTGAAACTCTTGGATTAAACTACAGGTCTGATCTGTTTGACTTTAGTGTCAGGGGAAACATTAATTATAATGAAGTAAAGAATAGTCTTGAAGGGCAGCAAGATCAGGAATACTTAAACTTTGGAGGAAATGCAAATGTAGCTATTTATCTGCCTTGGGATTTAACAATAGAGAGTGATATAAACTATTCTTCAAACTCTGGATATTCTGATGGTTTTGAGTTAAACGAGTGGTTATGGAACGCATCAATTCAGAAAACACTCTTTAAAGAAAAGAATGGTACTTTACGTTTTAAAATATATGACATTTTGCAACAGCGTAGTAATATAAGTAGAAGTGTGACATCTAATTATATACGAGATTCAATTACTAATACGCTAACCAGCTATTTCATGGTACACTTTATATATCGATTCAATTTCTTCGGTGGAAGTTCTTCAAGTCAGGGCATGATGCCACAAAGAGGTGGTGCTCCCGGTGGCGGTGGACCTGGTGGTAGCGGCCCAGGTGGTGGACCTTTAGGAGGCTAATCTTTATAAAATAAAACAAACTAAATGAGTAAAATATTTAATCAAAAACATCAAAAAACATGGAATAATGTATTTGTCCATCTATTGATGTGGGGAGTAATTTTTATACTCCCATACTTTTTTATGAGTGAAAGAGAGGTTTTTGTATGGCGTCCTTTTTTACGTTCATTACCGGAAACACTAGGTATAATGCTGGTTTTCTATGCTAATTATTTGTTTTTGATAGAAAAAGTGTTTTTTAAAGGAAAAACCAAAGAATATATAATTTATAATATTCTACTAATTCTTGGTGTAGTCTTACTAATGCATTATGCACCTATATGGCTTAACGATATGTTTCGTGAACTTAGGTTATTTCGAAGACGTAGAAGAAATCTTTCAGGAATAGAAATTCTTAGCAATTCAACTACTCTATTTTTTATTATGGGATTAAGTTTGGCTTTTAAAACGACAATTCGATGGTTTGAAGCAGATAATGAACGTAAAGAATTGTCTAAAGCTATGTCTGAAGCTGAACTACAAAATCTGAAAAATCAAATTAACCCTCATTTCCTTTTGAATACTCTTAATAATATTTATGCTTTAATTGAGTTTGATCCTCCCAAGGCAAAAGAGGTAGTTATGGACTTGAGTAAACTACTTCGTCACTTACTTTATGACAACAATAAAAATTTTGTTCCATTAAAGCAAGAGGCTTCTTTTATGCGTAATTATATAGACTTGATGAGGATTAGATTTTCAGATAATGTTAAGCTTAACAGTAATTTTTCATATTCTGATAGTAGTGATATACAAATACCTCCATTAATTTTTATATCTTTATTGGAAAATGCTTTTAAACATGGTATAAGCGGAGATAAACCATCATTCATTGATATAGCTTTGAATGAATATCCCGATGGAAAGGTAGAGTTTATATGCAAAAACAGCTATTTCCCTAAAAATGAAAAAGATAAAAGTGGCAGTGGAATTGGATTAGAGTTAGTAAAAAGACGTCTAGAAATGCTATATCCAAAAAGTTATTCTTGGGAGACAGTTATTGAAAATGATATATATTCTACAGTATTAATAATTGATTCTAAAAAAGTAATGAATGATTCTAAACTGCTGGATAGTTGATGATGAACCATTGGCTCTTTCTTTGTTGGAGTCATATGTAAATAAGGTTCCTTTTTTAAAGCTGACTGGAAAATATAGTAGTGCTGTTTCAGCAATGAAAAATATTGCTAATGAAAAAGTAGATGTTTTATTTTTAGATATTCAGATGCCTGAAGTTAATGGAATGGACTTTGCTTACACTATAAGTGATCATACACGTGTAATATTCACAACTGCATTTAATGAATATGCTGTGGAAGGATATAGAGTAAATGCAATAGACTATTTGCTTAAACCTTTTTCTTTTAAGGAATTTCTTGTTGCAGCCAAAAAAACTTTAAACTGGTTTGAGATTAAAGAAAAATCAGAATATGATATAGACAAAGATAGAGTTAATATAGGAATTTATGTAAAATCAGATTATAAGTATTTACATATCTTGTACAAAGATATATTATATATTGAAGGACTTAAGGACTATGTTAAGATTTATACAGAAGTAGATGATAAGCCAATATTGTCACTAATGAGTTTGAAACAGCTGGAAGAAGAACTTCCATTAGAAAATTTCATGCGTGTACACCGATCTTATATAATTAATATGGATAAAGTTTCAAGTATTAATAGAAAAAGAATAGTTATATCTGATAAACAAATACCCATAGGAGATACCTACTACAAAGAATTTATGACAATAATAAATAAAAAATAATAAATAAAAACAGCTGCCTAATATTAGGCAGCTGTTTTATTTAAATGAATAATATACTGCAAAAACACAAATTGATTATGAAAGAGTAGCAGCTATCATCCATACATTTTTCTCGTGACCTGAAATTAGATCAGAAACAAGTGCAACTGTTCCTTCGTCACCTGCATCTGATGCAGTTTCCAAAACTTCACGTTCTATTTTAATTAATTCTTTAAGATAATCTAGCAAAAGAGAGAACATTTCATTAGGCTTTGTTAAAACCCCAGACTCTTTAATAGCTGATATTTTTAAGTAATCACTAAAGTTGTGAGCAGGAGTACCTCCCAACATTAGAATTCGTTCAGCTACTTCATCAATATGATCTGCTGCATCATCATAATATTCTTCAAATTTTTCGTGTGCTCCAAAAAAATGCACTCCAACCACATTCCAGTGAAAGCCTCTCAGGTTTGTATAATATAACTGAAGATTTGCCAGTAATTTTTGTAAACCATCAACAGTTTTCTCAGTTTTTTGAGAATCTAATTGTAAATAATCTAGAGTTTTCATAAATCTTTTTTTAATGTTTTATTTATATTTTACACAAATATACAAAAAACAAATGGAATGCAAATATTTATCAATCTCTATATTAAATAGAAATAATCTATTGCAAAATCTTTTTTTATGTTTATATAGTTGTGTTTTTATGACAATTAATTTTTTATAAAATCGACAAATAGTTACTCTCTTTTCCTATAGCTAAGCACAGCCCATCCGTTTAGTACCAAGGCGATTAGTCCTAGAGTAATCAAATCACCTGCGACATCAGCTAGAGTGCTACCGTTTAGATAAATCATTCTAAGGGTATTTGTAAGATATGTAAATGGATTTATAGCTGAAATAAACTGTGCCCATGCTGGCATACTGGAAACAGGAGTAAATATACCGCCCAACAGTATAAATATTAATATAAAAAACATCACAATAAAACTGGCTTGCTGTAAAGTATTTGAGTAGTTAGATATTATGATACCTAAGCCCGAAATTGAAATAATAAAAACTATTGCAGAGAATAATACAACAATTACACTTCCTGCAGGCCATAGGTTGTAAATCAGGTAGGATAGAGTGATAGAAATAACCATAACAACAATTCCAACAACCCAATATGGAATCAACTTTGCTAGAATGAAATTAATCTTGCTTACAGGTGTAACATTTATTTGATTAATTGTACCATTTTCTTTTTCCATCACAATATTAAGAGCAGGTAAAATAGCACACAGAATAGTAAGAATTAGTACCATGAAACCAGGTATCATGAAATTTTTATAGTCCAACTGCGGGTTGAACTTGTATTGCGGTATAATATCAATTTGAGGCACACTCATTATTGATGATTCTAATCTAGAAGATAGAGTATTTATTAGTTCCTCTCGTAATTCTGATGAAAACTCATTTACTATTTGCATAACATAATTGCTACCCAGTAAACCCTGTGTTCCGTTTACTGAGTTTACTGCAACTCCTACCATTGAGGTTTGGCTTTTTACAATATCTTTATCAAAACTAGCTGGAATCTCGATAATTATATCTGTATCACCATTTTCCATGTTTAACATAGCAGTTTGATAATCAGAAGGTGTATCATGTAGGATAAAATATTGTGATGCAGCTATTTTATTGATCAATCTTTTAGAATACACACTATTACCATGATCTACTACATCAATTTTTATATTCTTAATTTCAAAACTTATAGCCCATGGAAAAATAAGTATTACCATAATAGGGAACAAAATAATTAGCCTAGGAAGCAGAGAATTCCTAAACATCTGTTTAAACTCTTTTTCTGTTAAATATTTTAATGTCTTCATTTAAATATAATATTACTCTAGTCTCTTTTTAGTGTTAGCTATTGTAATTCCTAACAGTATTGATGACATTCCTATCAGAATTACTACCTCTTTCCATATCATAAATAAACCCTGACCTTGAATCATCACTTTGCGTACTGCTTCAATAAACCATCTTGTAGGAAAAATAAATGATATTACTTGAAATATTTGAGGCATACTGTTTATTGGAAAAATCATTCCCGAAAGCAATAGAGCCGGAAGCATTGTTGTTATAGCTGAAATAATAACAGCATTAATCTGTTTATCAACAAGTGTAGAGATTGTTAGTCCATAAATTAATGTTAGTCCGATATATATAATTGCTACTAAAAAGAGGAGTAGCAGATTACCGTTGACAGGTACATCAAGCAAAAAGTAACTCAATATAAGAATTATAATAAGGTTAATAAATGATATGACCATATAAGGGATAGTTTTTGCAAAAATCATCGTTCCCTGTTTGAGTGGCGAAGCTAGCAATACTTCCATTGTGCCTCTTTCTTTTTCGCGAACTACTGAAACAGAAGTTATTATAGTACAAATGATTATCAACACTAAACCTATTATTCCAGGCACAAACATATAGGATGATTTCATGAGTGGATTATAAATCATCCTGCTCTCTGTTTGTATCTGAAAAGGTATTTGCATGAGCTCCATTTGTTTTTGTTGATATTCAGCAATAATTGCAGTAGCATATGTTACTGAAATAGAGCCCCGGTTAGGGTCTGAGCTGTTAGAAAGCAACTGTATTGCTGCGTATCCTGAATGAATTAAATCCTCTTGAAAGTTTTGTTGATACACAATTGCCAGATCGAGTTTTCCTTTTCGCATGTACTCATACATCTCGTCCATAGACTGCACATTTCCCTGAAAATTAAAATAGGAGTTTTGTTTTATACGCTCTGTAATACCTTTTGTAACAACGTCAGGTGTTGGATCATAATATGCTACTCTAATATCCTGTACTTCCATATTGATTGCAAATCCAAATAGAAGTATCTGTACTATTGGCATACCAACAATCATCATCAATGTTTTGTTATCCCGTAAGATGTGTCGGAACTCCTTGTTTACAAATGCAAAAAACTGTTTCATTATTGTATCCTTTCAGCTTTACGTGCCAGTTTTCTGAAAACGTCATCCATAGAGTTAGCATTAAACCGTTTGCGAAGTGATGCAGGTGTATCCAAAGCATCAATACGTCCGTCAACCATTATAGATACTCGGCTGCAGTATTCAGCCTCATCCATATAGTGAGTAGTTACGAAAACGGTAATTCCTCGATCGGCTGCATCATATATCATCTCCCAAAACTGTCGTCGCATAGCAGGGTCAACTCCACCTGTTGGCTCATCAAGAAAGACAATTTTCGGATCATGAAAAATGGCAACAGAAAATGCAAGCTTTTGTTTCCATCCTAATGGAAGATATTTAACAAGAGTGTTTTTCTCTGATTCAAAATCCAACTGCTTGAGTAGTCTATCGGTCTTTTCTACAATCATTTTATCAGATAATCCATAAATACCACCAAACAACCTAATGTTTTCCCAAACCTTAAGATCTTCATATAGAGAGAATTTCTGACTCATGTACCCAATATTTCGTTTAATTAACTCATTCTCTTTAATGATATCATAACCAGCTACTGTTCCATTCCCTGCTGTAGGTAAACTTATTCCACATAGCATCTGCATAGCTGTAGTTTTCCCAGCTCCATTTGCTCCCAAAAAACCAAAAATCTCACCCTCTCTAACATCAAAGGATATATTATCTACAGCAGTAAAATTGCCAAACTTTTTGGTGAGATTTGATACTTCTATTGCTTTATTACTCATATAATTAACTTGTTAGCGCCATAAAACAATCTTCAACAGTAGGGTCAATGGGAGTTATACTTACATCTTTGAAGTCTTTATTAATTAAATGCTGCACCAATTCCTCTATATACAAGTCTTCTTCTACAGTAATGTGAATTTTATCGCCAAAAGCGAAGCTGCTTTTAATCTTTTTCTGAGTTCGCAATTCTCTTAAAATATTTGACATGCTATTTCCTTTCACAGCCCATAAAATTTCAGAGTAATCATCAATAATTTTTTGAGGAGTATCAGTTGCAATAAATTCACCCTCACGAATTAATGCGATACGATCACACATACTCGCTTCATCCATGTAAGCTGTGGAAATTAGTATAATAATTCCCTGTTTTTTCAGCTTTGTTAGCATATCCCAAAATTCTTTCCTCGACACAGGATCTACTCCTGTTGTAGGTTCATCCAAAATAAGTATCTCAGGCTTATGAATCAGAGCACAACAGAGTGCTAATTTTTGCTTCATTCCTCCTGAGAGTGCACCGGCGCGCCTCGTTTTAAAAGGTTCTATCTGTTGATATATATCTTTAATTAAATGGTAGTTTTCTTGTATAGTTGTATTGAAAAGTGTAGCAAAAAACTTAAGGTTCTCTTCCACACTCAGATCCTGATATAGTGAGAATCTACCAGGCATATATCCAATAATTTGTCTGACTTTTCGATATTCAATAATCACATCATGACCGTTCATTTCTGCTGAACCGCTATTTGGTAGTATAAGAGATGTCAAAATTCTGAAGAGCGATGTTTTACCTGCACCATCAGGACCAATCACGCCAAATATTTCACCGTCATCAACTGTGAATGATACCCCTTTCAGAGCTTTTATTTTACCACCTCTGCCATAACTCTTATATAAATTATTAACCTCAATCATATTATTAAAATTTCACTTCACCATACATACCGATCTTCAGAAAACCATCATTAACTACTGCAACTTTGAGTGCATAAACCAAGTTAGCACGTTCGTTTTTGGTCTGTATTGTTTTAGGTGTAAATTCTGATTTGTCTGATATCCAGCTTATTGTTCCTGTATAAGACTTCATGCTTCCTTCACCGTCATCCACACTTACAGCTACTTCATCATTAAGCCTTATTTGTGCAAGCTGATCATTTGTAACATACGCTCTTAAAAACATTTTTCTTGTATCAGCAATCTT
>CAZURM010000055.1:0-12373 GCA_964622945.1 uncultured Proteiniphilum sp. | reverse complement strand
ATTATATTTTTTATATACTTATTTCAAGACATAGCTGCTCTTCCTTACGACTTTTCGAGTTGTAAGAAACGCCACCAATATTCGTTTATAAGTAAATTCATTATTTTCAATATTAATACATCGCAAAAGTATGCTATAGAAAATTAAAAAACAATTTATTTGTGTTTTTTAACTATAAATTTTCTCTTACTTGCCAATTATCAATTTTGAAAACAATTGTAAGATGTATTAATACATAAAAATATACCTTTGTATTTTATAGAGTAAAAAAGTGGATAAATAGTTTGAGATTTAAGCTTTCAACTTACTCTATTTTAAAAACACTCCAAACCTCAATAGGATAGTCTGTTTCAATTATATCAGGTTTGTATAAAGAGTTTTCAACCTCTCTGATATATGCAGCCATGCGCTGTTCTGTGCTGTTTTGTCTGTCGTGCGTAGATGCAAATGAAACCATACACCTCACACCATTTGCATGCAGTTTCTCAACAATTTGTCTGTTTGCTTCATTAATAGTTTGACCAACGTACGCAATCATATTTTCCCAAGGTACACCTGAAATAGCGATATCTTCATACTCAGCCTCATTTCTCGCAAAAACAGATAACATTACCCCTGGAAGTCTGTCATGATAAAACCGTGCCTGTGCTCCTGTGTGAACAGTAAGCATGACATATTTCTCTGCTTTATGTTTTTTGATAAGGTCAACAATCATCTGAAGTGGAACATCTTTTTTGTCAAGATTCATTACTGTTTTCCCTTTACTCCAATCTAAAACTTCCCCAAGTGTCGGAATCATTGCCGACGTAATGTTCCCTTCGTGATCTTCCAACCTGATAGACAACAACTCTTCATAAGTGTAATCTGATAAATTGCCAGAGGCATTTGTTGTTCTGTTAATTGTTTCATCATGCATCAACACAATTATGCTATCTTTTGTTAGACGTGGGTCAACCTCAAAAAATAGAGGTGCACGACTTAATGCCTGCCTAAACCCTTCGATACTGTTTTCAGGATAACCCGCTTCCTTAGAGCCTCTGTGTCCACTTATCAATAAGGTACTATCACCCTTATAAGCAAAAAAATTATGCGTATCACTAAGTTTCTTAAACTTCAGATAATACTCCTCACCCTCTTTTGGTCCACAGCTTACAACTGAAAACAGTACAGATGCTGTTACTATATACAAAAACAACAGTTTAAACTCCTTACCTTTATTTGAAGTCATAGATAAATATTTTTTATAATCTAACACAAGATTCACCTTAAACCACTTCAACAAATATATTACACTTATATAGTTATGCTATTTCTAATAACTATGCTATTGCCATTTCACATAGTTTGAGACTTATAAACATTCCTTTTAAATAGGCTCTGCTACAAAGCCGGTTCGTTTTATTGTTTTAACGATATCTTCTGCTGATAAATTTTCAGTTTCAACTGTCAATATTTTGTCTGGATCATTTACGTCAACACTCCACGATTCTTTTCCTACCTTTTTATCAAGAAAAGGAGTCACTTTTGCTACACAGTTTGAACAGTTTAAGTTAGTTTTAAATTTTATCGTACCCATTTCTTATATAATTTTCAAATTAATAAATTGAACAGCAGCTATTCATATCTTTCAACAAACTTCTGTTCTACACAAATATAGCAATAATCAAATTACTTCACACAATCATATTTAATAAAATTCATCAGTGAACTAATATAATAGAAGGTTGTTTTGAAATTATTCCAACTATAAACTAATTAAAATAAAAATTTATTTGAAGAGGTGATTAGATTCTAACTATATAGATTAATTTTGAAATAACAAATAAATATATATCCAAGAAAATGAGTGGAAAAAGGGGTAATAAATCAAGAGTTAGTGAGAAAACAGCTAAAAGAAATAAATTAGTGTCAACACTGATTACTGCTCTTGTAGTTTTTATAGTAATCTTTATTTTCAGTCGATCCTCCTCTCTTTCTGAGTGGTATATGCAGAGTATATACCCTTCGGTTGCAGGAGTACTATCCACTGTTTCAGGACTGTTTCCATTTTCGTTATATGATATGCTTATTATCGTAGTTGCACTTTATCTCTTAAAGTTAGTACTCTTTGTAATTATTAAACGAACAGACCTCGTAGATACGTTATGTTACTTTATTCGCACCATTGCAATTCTAACAGTTTGGTTTTATTTTGCTTGGGGAATTTCTTATTTCAGGGAAGATTTTTATAAACGCACAGATAACCTAGAAACTTTATACAGTGCTGAAGATCTTCTAAGTTTTACTACTCGTTTTATAAATGATGCCAACAATTCATATGTTTACTTTGATGTTATGGAAAGAGAAGGTATTAGGCAGGAGTTGGAAAACACTTATAGCAAGATGTATGAAGAATTGGTAGTCAGCTATTCTAACGGAAAAAGGAGATCAAAAAACATGATCTTTGAATCGTTCTTCACGAAAATGGGCATATCAGGTTATTTTGGTCCTTTCACAAATGAAATACATATCAATAATTATAGTCTTAATTTTACATACCCTTTTACCCTTGCACATGAGATGTCGCATCAATTTGGTATTGCAAAAGAGTCTGAGGCGAACCTTTATGCATTCTTAGTCTGCATTAACAGCGACGACGAAAGAATTAAATATAGTGCATATGTGTCAGTGATAAACTATCTGTTGAATGATGTTCGTACTCTCCTTCCCAATGAATATGGATTGCTTGTCAGCTCTATACGCCCTGAAATTCTTGCTAACCTGCAACAAAACCGTGAACACTGGATGTCTGCAAGAAATGAAACCCTCTCTAACGTACAAGACAGAGCATATGACACCTACCTTAAAAGCAACAGGATAAATACCGGAAGAGAAAACTATTCAGAAGTGGTAGGCCTACTTATTTCATGTTATGATACATTTATAACACAATAAAGTTAATAAACTTTGATTTCCTTCTACCTCACTCCTACCTCGCTCTTATCTCGCTCTTTTAAACCTCTATTATAAACGACTAAAACAAGAGACAAATAACACTAAAGTTAAATTTAAATCTTCTTAGTTTTTAGTCTCAGACTATTGGATACAACACTAACGGAGCTTAAAGCCATTGCAGCTCCTGCTATCATTGGATTGAGCATAAATCCGATGAGGGGATATAGCATTCCTGCAGCAATTGGTATCCCTATAACGTTGTATATAAATGCCCAGAATAGATTTTGTCGTATTATTTTAACTGTTGCCTGAGAAAGATTTATTGCATTGGGTATCTTTTTCAAATCAGAAGATATAATAGTCATTTTAGCTACATCCATGGCAATATCGCTACCTGCACCCATGGCGATACTTACATCAGCTTGAGCGAGAGCACCGCTATCATTGATTCCATCACCCACCATTGCAACTTTTTTTCCTTGCTGTTGTAGTGCCTTAACCAAATCAGCCTTCTCCTCTGGCAAAACTCCACCTTTATAGTTGGTTATGCCAAGTTCTTTAGCAAGTGCAGCTGCAACTTTTTCGTTATCTCCAGTGTATATCGCCATCTCAATACCCATATTTTTGAGAGTGTCGATTGCCTCTTTTGATGTTGCTTTCAACTTGTCAGTAATTCCAACAACTCCATAAGCCTGCTCAGCATCAGCAATAATCGATACAGTATGAGCAGCATCCAGCTCTTCATCTATTTTGTTCTGCAATTCAGCTGGTATAGTAATATTTTTTGAAGTAATGTACTGCTGATTGCCAATATAATAAAGCGTGTTTTCATAAACGCCATCTATACCTTTACCACTAACTTGCTGTACGGAAACATTCTCTAAAAGTGTGCTACTATCCTTTAGTTCTTCTGTGATAGCGTCTGCCAATGGGTGCTCTGACTGATGTTCAATACTATATAGAATATCGCGATGTATAGCGAGTGAATTTTCACTCCACGTGATATCTGTTACTTGTGGTTTGCCTTCTGTAATTGTTCCCGTTTTATCAAGAACAACAACATCAATTTCCTTTGCCATCTCAAGACTTTCTGCATCCTTAATCAGAATTCCCTCCTCAGCACCTTTGCCTATTGCAACCATAATAGCCGTAGGCGTGGCAAGCCCCAATGCACAGGGACAAGCAATTACAAGAACAGTAACCATTGCCATAAGTCCAAATACAAAGCCTGTTTCACCACCAAATATTAACCATATACCAAAACTTAATAAAGCAATGCCAATCACTACAGGCACGAAGATGCCGGCAATCTTGTCTACGAGTCCCTGTACAGGAGCCTTACTTCCTTGTGCCTCATCAACAGTTTTAATAATCTGTGCAAGGAGTGTGTCCTTGCCAACTTTTTTTGCTTTAAAACGGAAGCTCCCCTTTTGGTTTATTGTACCTGCATAAATTTTTTCTCCCGGTTTCTTCTCAACATGAATAGGTTCGCCTGAAATCATGCTTTCGTCAACGAAAGAATTTCCTTCTATGACCTCACCATCCACAGCAATCTTTTCGCCTGGTTTTACTAAAACTATATCATCAATAATAACCTCTGCGATAGGTATTTCAACTGGTTCTCCGTTACGAAAAACAACTACAGAAGAGGGTTGTAGCCCCATTAGTTTTTTAATAGCATCAGAGGTACTCCCCGTAGCTCTTGCCTCCATCAATTTGCCAAGCAAAATAAAAGCGATAATAACCCCAGCAGCCTCAAAATAGACATGAGCTTCTAATCCTCTTCTTTCCCAGAATTCAGGATAAACCATATTAAAGAGACTAAAAGTATAAGCAATACCGGTACTCAATGCAACTAAAGTGTCCATATTGGCAGAGCCATGTTTGGCCTGTTTCCATGCACCAACAAAAAATCTTCTTCCAAAAATAAAAAGTATAAGCGAAGAGAGTACAAGCATAATCTCATTGGCATAAGGCATATTCATAAAAATCATTCCTACAAGTATAAGAGGAATAGCAAGTATGATAGCCCATATTGTGTGGATACGTAGTTTTTTATAATACTCCTCCTTAATATGCTCTACATTCTCAAACGAAGACTCTTTTTCATCTATCAGCATATCATATCCCATCTCTTGTAAAGAGGTTTTCATATCGGCTGGTGCAACAATACCCGGCAGAAACTCAACATCTCCTTTACCTTTACCATAATTTACGGAAGCATTTATTACACCCGGCACAAAAGAGAGAATATTTTGAGAACTCGAAGCACATGCCGCACATGTCATATTCAGTACAGGTTGTGTGATTTTCTCAGTTATAATATCACCACCTATATTACGTATACTTGATACTACATCTTGCAGTATTTCAGCCGCATCATCTTCATATTTCTCATCAACTGTTATAGAAACACTATTATCCTTGTTGTTATATACTACAGAATTGACTCCCTTTATATTTTCAATTGAACCTTCAGATAGATTTTTTCCACCTTTTAGTTTTATGTTATATTTATTATTGTTTGACATCACTACTATATATTATTTGTATCATATTAATTTCAACACAACAAATTAAAACAACCACATGACACTTTATGTTTAAAAATTCAACTATAGAAGTCGTTTCCGACAGAAAAAATTGTATTTTTGTTAATTCAATGTTAAAATTGTCATATCGCCATCCCTAATCTCTCTGGTATTTACTTTTGTAAATAAGTCAGAAACAAAACTAGTAAATTCTTTAAATTATGCATAAATCTTTCCTTTTAACTATTTATGTCCTATTTATCTCATCTGCAATTTTTTCACAGAAAAAACCACTCGATCATTCAGTTTATGACGGATGGAAAAGCCTGTCAAATATTAGCATTAGCGAAGATGGTAAAATTCTGAATGCATTAATTTCACCACAGGAAGGTGATACCACACTTTTTATTAAAGAGATCTCAAGCAATCGTACTCTTACTATAGACAGAGTGAATAGTTTTAAACTTTCAACTGATGGGCGATGGACAGTGGGCTTTTTGAAAGCTCCGCTTGCTGAACGTCGCCAAGCTCAAAAAGAAGAGACACCAAATGATTCGCTCATCATAATTGACAACCTATCTTTTAAGATTGAAAAAATACCGGGAGTAAAGTCTTATAAAACAGCTCCTGATATGACCTCTCATGTAGCTTATAAAATAAATCTTCCTAATGATACAATCGACAAAAAAGATGCCAAAGATACTGAAATCTTGATATTAAGGAATATGCTGACTCAGAGGGAGGATACGCTTAAAAACGCTAAAGACTACGTCTTCAGCAGATATGATAATAGTTTTGTCGCATCTATTCAACCAGATAAAAATGATTCAACAGATTATCCACGTGTTGAGTTTATCAATCTAAATAATAATAAGAAGGCAATTCTGTCATATGAAAAGATGGAGTATAAATCTTTTGCTTTTGATGAGCTTGGCGAACAGCTTGTATATATTGCAACAGATGACACATCTAAAACGGAACAAAAAGTGTATGATCTTAGATATTATAAAATAGACGATGATTCTGCAATTGTAATAGCCGACAAAACTATCTCTGGAATGCCTGAGGGATGGGTTTTTAATGAACATGCATCACCAAGTTTCAGCAAAGATGGCAGACGGATTATGGTTGGGTTAGCTCCTAAACAAGCACCTAAAGACACTACCATTATGGATTCCGAAATGGCGGAGCTTGATATTTGGCACTGGGAAGACCCTATTGTACAGCCACAGCAACTTGTAGAAAAAAGTAGAGAGGAAAAGCGTACATATATAGGTTTGATTTATACTAATTTGAAAAATCAATTAATCACACTGGCTAATTATGAAATGCCTAATGCTACTATTTCTGATGAGGGTAATGGACGTTTTGCTCTTCTTCTGTCTAATCTTCCATATAGAATTGAGAATCAATGGAATGTATCCTCTAAGTATGATGTTTGGGTGATGGATTTAGCAGATAATAGTCTACATGAAGTTGCCAAATCTCTTAATGGTTATCCCTATTTATCTCCTAAAGGGAATTACCTTTACTGGTGGGATTCAACTGAAAGAGACTGGTTTGTTTATAATAATATAAATGGCTCAGTCGTTAATCTAACAGAGAGTATTCCTGTTAATTTCTGGAATGAAAAAAATGACACACCTAGTGAACCTAGCTCTTATGGTATAGCAGCGTGGGGAAAAGATGATGAGTATATCTTTGTAAATGACATGTTTGATATATGGAAAATTAATCCTAATGGAGATGAAAAGCCAGTAAATATAACTCAGCACAAAGGTCGCACTGACTCCCTAACATTCAGATATATAAATACCAATCCTGATAAACGTTTTATTGAGCCTGATGATCAACTGCTTCTTTCTACTTTTGATAATGTAAGCAAAGAGTGGGGCTACTATACGCTTAGACAAAGTGGACGAAATCCTCTACAGAAAAGAGTGATGGATGGTTTTACATTCTCCGGATTACTTAAAGCCAAAAATGTCGATATATTTGCTTATCAGAAGAGTAACTTCAATACTTCACCCGACTTACATATTACACATAATTTCTGGAGTAGCTCAGAAAAGCTAACCGATATTAATCCTCAGATGAAAGATTATATCTGGGGTACAGCAGAGCTCTTTTCGTGGACATCCTATGTAGGTGTCCCGCTTAAAGGGATAGTTTACAAGCCTGATGATTTTGATCCGACAAAAAAATACCCTGTCATGATCTATTTTTATGAGCAGCATTCAGACAATTTATATTCATACTTTACACCTGCGCCTAGTCGTTCAACTATAAACATTCCTTTCTATGTGAGTCGTGGTTATATAGTTTTTACACCTGATATTCATTATACTGTAGGACAACCTGGGATGGACTCTTATAATGCGGTTGTCTCAGGAGCTGAAGCACTAGCCAAAAACGGCTGGGTGGATTCTGAAAATATGGCTATTCAAGGACAGAGCTGGGGCGGCTATCAGGTGGCTTATATAGTTACTCAAACAGATATGTTTAAGGCGGCAGGCGCAGGAGCACCTGTGTCAAACATGACAAGTGCTTATGGTGGCATCCGTTGGGAGTCAGGACGTAGCAGGCAGTATCAGTATGAACAGACACAGTCGCGTATTGGTGCTACAATGAACGATTCGTTGGATTTGTATATCAAGAATTCGCCCGTCTTTTTCACAGAAAATATAAAAACTCCACTTCTAATTATGCATAATGACAATGATGGTGCTGTCCCTTGGTATCAAGGTATTGAGCTTTTCATGTCGATGCGTCGTTTAGGTAAGCCGGCATGGTTACTCCAATATAATAATGAAGCTCACAATTTGGTGCATCGCCGAAACACTAAAGATCTCTCTATTCGCTTACAACAGTTTTTTGATCACTATCTAAAAGGGGAACTACCTCCTATTTGGATGACGAGAGGTGTACCTGCAACAGAAAAAGGAAAAACATTAGGTTACGATATTGACACTGAAGGCTACGATCTTAACGTAGAGAACTAGGATCACGACTTATAATGTTTCGATCTTAACTCAGAGAGTTTTATTAATGAATTGTATTGTAAAAATATATTATAAATGTATGAGATTAAATTAAATTCGAAAATGACTAAAATTAGTTTGTTAGTTCTTTTTGCTTTCCTATTCATCGGGTGTAATAACTCGTCTTCATACGAAACAATTACTACCCCCACAGGAAAATGGCGACTGGTATGGAATGATGAATTCGATTTGAATGGACTTCCGGATTCCACCAAGTGGAGCTATGACACTCAAGGCAACAGTTGGGGCTGGGGAAACAACGAAGCACAGTACTATACTGCCTTTGATCCTGATAATGCCTATGTAGAAGAAGGGATATTGACTATCACTGCTAAAATAGATAGTATGGGTGGGAAGAAGTACACTTCTGCACGACTGATAACTAAAGATAAGGGTGACTGGCTTTATGGGCGATTTGAAATAAGGGCAAAACTGCCTGCCGGAGTAGGTACATGGCCGGCTATCTGGATGCTCCCAACCGACAATGAATATGGTGGATGGCCTGCTAGTGGAGAGATTGACATAATGGAAAATGTAGGATATGATCCTGATACAATTTTAGGAACAGCTCATACAAAGAGTTATAATCATATATTAGGAACACAAAAAAGCGCACAAATATATGTGCCAACAGCAAGTACTAATTTCCACACCTATTCACTTGAATGGGAAGAAGATGAATACAGGATATATATTGATAATACCCTCATTTTCACTTTTGTAAACGAAGGTTCAGGATCTACCGAATGGCCTTTTGATAAAAGATTTCATCTTATAATAAACCTTGCAATAGGAGGTAATTGGGGTGGGCAGAAAGGAATTGATGATACATTATTTCCTCATCATTTTCTAATTGATTATGTTAGGGTGTATGAGAAAGTTGATTAACACTATTGAGAGATTAAAAAATCTCGCTGCCGCATTGCTTCAAAAGTAATAATAGCAGTTGAGACAGAAACATTTAGCGAATCAATTTTTCCACACATTGGAATTTTGATTCGCTTAGTTGCATTATTAATCCATAAATCAGTTAAGCCTTCAGCCTCTGCACCCATCACTATTGCAGATGGATGTCTGAAATTAATATTATGATAAAACTCTGCGGCATCCAACTCTGCAGCATAGATATTAATATTAAGACTCTGAAGCCATTCTAATGCATCTTCAGAAGAACAAATTGCTGTTTGCACAGTAAACAAACCGCCCACACCAGAACGAATAACATTAGGATTATAGAGATCGGTTTTATGGTCACAAACAATCACCGCATCTACTGATGCAGCATCTGCAGTACGAAGAACAGCTCCCAGATTTCCCGGCTTTTCAATAGACTCCAATAGTATAATAAATGGATTATTGGAAAGATTTAAATCTTCAAGTCGGTGTGATTTTGGTTGTGCTAATGAGACTAAGCCATCTGAATTTTCCCGATATGCTATCTTTTCAAATACTGCTTGCGAGATTTCATAAATATCATTGTCAGGTATTGAATCCAACACATCAGGATATTTAGTTTCGTGGAACTTATCACGACAAACATAAACTTCTTTAATCTTATAATTGGATTGTATTGCCAAAGAAAGTTCACGTGCTCCTTCTATTATAAAAAGTTGCTGTTCTCGTCTCTCTCTCTGCTTCGAAAGTTTAACTATATTCTTTATTGTAGAATTTTGTAAACTGGTTATCATAAGATTAAACTCATCAAAGATTGGTATGTTAATTCTTTTTAAGAAGGAAGGTGTCAATGGCTTCTTTGAAAGAGCTTTTAGGTAGTGCACCAACTCCCAGCATAGGTTGTTCGTCCATAGGAATAAAAAGAAACATTGGAATAGTATGTGCGCCAAAAAGATCAGCAAGTTCTGCCTCTCTATCTATATCAATCTTATATATATATATATCATCGCCATACTCTGCGGCCAGTTCCTTAAGTATCGGTGACGTAATACGACAAGGAACACACCAGGTGGCATAAAAATCTACAATGGCAGGTTTATCTCCACTATATTTCCAAGTATCATTATTTTCATAATTGAACACCTTCTCAAGAAAAGTTGCCCTTGTGAGTTCGATAGGTTTTACAGTTTCCTTGCTAACAGGCTTGGCACCATAGGCAGATACAGCTATTATTAGTATTAAAGTTACTGTTGTAATTCTATTCATTATAATTAATATTTTTTTGTGATCTACTAATATTTTTGGTTAACGTCCAGACTTATACAAAAGTTTATTACGCTTGAAATAAACAAAACAAATGATATAGACAATACAAACATTATAAAGCTTTTCTGTTTTTATGTATTATGGCTTTCACACCTGGTACACCATACCCTCTTGCAGAAAGAGACTGAATATCAACTTTCCATATCTTTACATTTACAACTGAAGGCTCTGAATAATTAAAATCTCTGTCGGAGTATTGACGCATAATAATATTCAAAGCTTTTACCTTTTCGTTATAGTCATCTTCAAAAAACACTTCTCCACTGCATATTATACTCTCAGATTGTACGCGATAGCTGCAGGCAACCTCTTTATTTTGAAATACTAGTTGAGGTTCAGTACAAAATGTTATACATACATTAGGATTTTCATTTAATATATTTATTGATCGTCCTTCTTGTGCCGAGTGAAGATAAATAACATTATCACTATAGCCGAAATTCATTGGTAAAACATATGGAATACCCTCTCTGTCAGCCATTCCTACATAACATACTGTGCATTTTTGAATTATGCTTTCAATTTGTTCTTTCTCTACTAATGAAATGGTTCTCATAGCATTTTAATAGTAAGCATTTATAATATATTGTTGATGTTGTACAAAGATAACATTGTATTTTTTATTTTCTGCGTATAAAAACAAAAAGGAAAAACCATCTTAAGATTTCTCCTTTTCTATACTTGAACAACGTTTAGTTGCTATTATTTCACCTTATCTACGATTGCTTTAAAAGCTTCGGGATGATTCATTGCTAAATCAGCAAGAACTTTACGGTTGATATCGATTTCATTTTTGTGCAACGCACCCATCAAACGTGAATAAGACATCCCATTTTCACGAGCAGCCGCATTAATACGCTGAATCCAAAGAGCTCTGAAGCTACGTTTCTTGTTTTTACGATCGCGGTAGGCATATGTAAGACCTTTTTCCCACGTGTTTTTTGCTACCGTCCATACATTTTTACGGGCACCAATATAGCCTTTCGTTAATTTTAGGACTTTTTTTCTTCTATTGCGTGACGCAACATGATTTACTGATCTTGGCATAATGTTACTTGTTTTGAATGATAGCGTTCCCTCATTACAGGGAATCTTTAGAGCATATACATCCTGTTAATAAATCTCTTTTTGGAAAGCGTTGTAAGTGACGTTTATTTCAAAGCTAATAGTGTCTTAATACTATTTACGTCAGCTTTGTGTACAAGGCCTGTTTTAGTAAGATTTCTCTTACGTTTCTTGCTCTTTTTAGTCAGAATGTGACTTTTAAAAGCATGCTTCCTCTTGATTTTTCCTGATCCGGTAAGGGCGAACCTCTTTTTGGCACCGGAGTTAGTCTTCATTTTTGGCATTTTGCTTTTTGAATTTGAATTTTATTACTATTATCCGCCTTTTTGTATGCGAAAAAGTTTGCAAAAGTAATGATTTTATTTTAATCACGCAAGTGAAAGTAATTGTTTTTATAAAGAGAGTAAAACCATCTTAGATATATACTCATCCAGGAATTCTAGAAGACACTGTTTCTGCCGGTAAGCATGTCTATTGTGAAAAACCAACAGCAATAGACGCCGAAGGATGTAAGCAAGCTATACGTGCAGGAAAAAATAACATGGGATGAGCTGTTATATTCTGCTCAAGTAATAGATCATG
>CAZURM010000054.1:0-12644 GCA_964622945.1 uncultured Proteiniphilum sp. | reverse complement strand
ATATTGAATATATCCTTTATTCAAAGAAATATGAGTCAACAAGAATCTTTTGCTATCATACCTTTAATGGTATAAAAGCACTCTTTGATGATACGAGACAAATTAGAATTCGGAGCCCATTCAATAACTGTCTTACAATTAACCATAGCATCCACCATCAACTTATCAAAAGGAATCTTCCCCACAACAGATATACCTCGCTCCATACAATATTGCTCAATATCAGAGGATAAAGATTTATTTAAATCACACTTATTGATAATCACATAAACAGACAATCCAAAGTGTGCTGTTATTTCAATTGTTCTTTTCAAATCGTGCAATCCCGAAACAGAGGGTTCAGTAACAATGAGAACATGATCAACTCCTGTGATGGCAGATATTGCAGCACAACCTATTCCTGGAGGGCCATCTATTATTATGGTATTAAGCTGATACTCCATAGCCATAATTTTTGCTTTCGCACGAACCATATTAACCAATTTTCCAGAGTTTTCCTCACCTGGAGCCAAACGTCCATACACCATCATGCCATGGCGGAATGCGCCTGCGTACATTCTGCTCTTATCAATGTTCACCATATCTATTGCTTCAAAAAGGCATATTTTAGCACATAATCCACACCCTTCACAGTCCGTCTCAGATATGACAACTCGATTATCCAAAGCTTTAATCGCATCAAAACGACAACAATCAACACAAATACCGCAAGAAGTACACAAAGCTTCGTTGATAACTGCTTTTTGAACTGATACGAATATATGTTCTTCTTTCTTAATCGGATTAAATAAAATATGTAAATTGGCAGCATCCACATCACAGTCGGCCATTATCACCTGACCCGATAATGTAGCAAAAGCAGCACTTAAGGTGCTTTTGCCTGTACCACCCTTACCGCTGATTACAGCTATTTCCATAATGCATTTTTATTTTATCAAATAAATTACTGAACAATTGTTGCCATGAGGGCTGCTCTGCACAGAGTAATGCTCCTTTTGAATAGATCCCCGCTATCTCCCTATCAAACGGAATACTCATAAGAAGAGGTATATTTTCTTTCTGAATGTATTGTCTGACTCCATTGTCTCCCAAATCTGCTCTATTTATAATTACTCCATATGGTTTATTCATTGTTTTAAGTGTTTCAATCGACTGTATTAAATCACTCAGACCAAATGGTGTAGGCTCTGTTACTAATACTACAAAATCTGCTTTGACAACCGTCTGAATAAAAGGACAAGAAGTACCTGGAGGAGCATCCATCAAAACAATGTCAGCATCGTTTGCTGCATTTATTGCCGCTTTTATAACGAATACAGATGAATATACACCAACTTTCATCCGAGCTTCTATAATCTCGCTTTTTTCCGATATCTTATACCTGCTTACATCTCCAAGCTTATCTTCCTTCTCACTAATTGCTCCATACTTACAAGCAAAAGAACAGGCTCCGCAGCCATGGCAAAGCTCTTCTATCACTCTTATCATTTTTGGTTCTTGCAAAAAAAATATCGCATTATAATTGCAATACTCGAAGCACTTTCCGCAATAAGTACATTTTGTGTTATCAATTACAGGAACTAGCTGCACAACATCGAATGATTTCAAATATTCACCTTTAAAAAAAGCACAATCATTAGGTTCCTCAGCGTCGCAGTCAACCAATGATACATTTAGGCCTTGTTGTTGTAAAGCATAAAAAAGATTGGTTGAAACAAATGTTTTTCCGGTTCCACCTTTACCACTTGCTATGGCAATATTCATATAAAAAAACGATTTTGTCTTCTTTTCCCTCTGCCTTTCCCACTTCCCATTCCTCTACAATCTCTTCCACCATGACCATAGCCGTGATCAAAAATCTGTTCAACAAAATTTTCTAACAGATTATCAGACCTGCTAATTTCTCTTGCATCAAAATTGGTACATCTGCCAACTCGACGACCAGTCATTGGTCCCTCATTGTTTGGACCCTTTTGATTAAATCTAGGCATTTTGACCTCCATTTTTTAATTTGTAAATATCAACTATTTCAGCAATTGTATTTGTTGTTTCTTTATGAGTAATTGTCTCAATATGCAATTCTTCTAACAATGGTTTCACTTTCATACCAAACTCACCGGAAATAACTCTAGATATTTTATAACCAGCTATTAATCTTACTACAGCAGGACCAGCACCTTCCGAAACGTCTTTGTTTGAATTAACTACAAATTTGGTAGTTTGTTTCTCTGTGTCGTAGATAGCAAAAAAAGCACAACGACCAAAACGAGGATTAATAGTGGAGTCCAAACTATCTCCCGTTGAAGTAATAGCAATTTTCATAGTCTTATTTATTATTAAAACGTTATGTATTAAAATTTGTCTGATTTACCAGATATAAATGTATCTCGATTCAATACAAATGTAAGAATAGTTTTGAACATATGGTCATAACTGTAATTTTTTTATTTTAAATCCAAGTATTTTTATTGAAACTAATATCATTAACTCATTAAAATTCTCACTTTACAAGGATTAGGCTGCAACATCACTCATTATCTCCTCATATTTATATGAAGAGAATATGAGGAAAGTATGAGGAGAGTATGAGGAGATAAAGAATTATATCCCTCTGAAGTATAGGCTTAATATATCCCTTAAGCTCTAAAAATACCAAGTTGCAATATTTTAGGTTTTTTGAGGGTTTTGAGGTTACTTATTGGTTTTTTTTGTAATTTTGAAACTTATTTCAAAAAAGAGCGGGAGCTATGATGCTTTCTAGAACTCCTGTCACACAATCAAAACAAAATGAATATTTCATACAATTGGCTCAAAGAGTATCTAAAATTTGATTTAACACCACAGCAAACATCAGACGTACTTACCCATATCGGACTGGAAGCGGAAAGTTTGGAAAAAGTGCAAACTATAAAAGGGGGGTTGAAAGGCTTGGTTGTAGGTGAAGTTTTAACATGTGTTGATCATCCTAATTCTGACCATTTACACCTTACAACTGTTAATATTGGCGATGGTAATGAACCGCTGAGTATTGTTTGTGGAGCACCTAACGTTGCTGCGGGACAAAAGGTGATTGTTGCTACTGTTGGCACAACATTATATTCTGGAGATGAAGAGTTCAAAATTAAACGAGCAAAAATACGAGGAGAAGAATCTTTTGGTATGATTTGTTCAGAAGCTGAGCTTGGATTAAGTAGCAATCATGACGGTATTATTGTACTGCCTGAGGGTGTGGCTGTGGGTACTCTTGCGTCTGAATATTACAATGTAGAAAGTGATTGGATAATTGGAATAGATATTACCCCAAACCGCGTTGATGCAGCTTCACATTATGGTGTTGCCAGAGATTTAGCAGCATGGTTAAAACAACAAGGCAAACCGTTTAGCCTATCTAAACCTTCTGTTGATGATTTTGAAATAGACAAAGATACTGACGGTATTGAGGTTATTGTTGAAAATAAGGAGGCATGTCCAAGATATTCAGCTCTCACAATACGTGGTGTCACGGTGAAAGAGAGTCCTGATTGGCTAAAAAACAAACTTACTTTTATTGGTTTGCGTCCTATAAATAATGTTGTTGATATTACCAATTTCATTTTACATGAAACCGGACACCCATTGCATGCGTTTGATGCTTCTTATATTACTGGCAATGAAGTGATTGTACGCACAGTGTCTGAAAAAACCAAGTTTATAACATTGGATGAACAGGAGCGAGAGTTGAGCGAAAATGATTTAATGATATGTAATTCAGAAGAGGGAATGTGTATTGCGGGCGTCTTCGGGGGAATGGACTCAGGTGTTACAGAAGACACTACAGATGTTTTTTTGGAGTCAGCCTACTTTAACCCAACATGGGTGAGAAAAACAGCACGTAGGCATGGATTAAATACTGATTCATCATTTCGTTTTGAGCGAGGAGCAGATCCCAACAACACTGTTTACGTTCTCAAAAGGGCTACTATGATGATCAAAGAGATTGCAGGTGGTGAAATCGCAGGTGAAATAAGGGATGTTTATCCTATCAAAATAGATAGACCAAGTGTCAATCTATCATATGACAAGATTACTAAATTAATTGGTAAAGAAATAGAAAAAGATTCTATTAGGAGCATATTAAACAGTCTAGAGATAGAAATTGAAACTGAAACTGATACTACACTTACTTTGCGTATTCCAACATATAGAGTTGACGTAACTCGTGATGTTGATGTTATCGAAGATATTTTGCGTATTTACGGATACAACAATGTAGATATTAGCAATTCACTAAAGGCAAATCTTTCGTATCAGACACCCACTGACAGAAAACAAGGTTTGCAAACTCTTATTTCAGAGCAGCTTACAGCTAATGGTTTTAATGAAATCATGAATAACTCTCTCACAAAAAAGACTTATTATGATAATCTTGATACCTATCCGCTTAAAAACTGTGTATCTCTTGTGAATCCGTTGAGTAGTGATCTTAGCATTATGCGTCAGACATTGCTGTTTGGTGGGCTCGAAAGCATTGTCTATAACCGTAATCGCAAACATGCTGATTTGAGATTCTATGAATTCGGTAATTGTTATTTTTACAATGCAGACAAAAAAAATGCTGAAGATATCCTTTCGGAATATTCTGAATCTACTTATATAGGTTTATGGATAAGTGGTAAACGTTCGTATAAAAACTGGACAACTCGTGAAGAACAGAGCTCCATATTTGAGCTAAAGGCACACCTTGAAAATATTTTAACAAGACTTGGCATTAATCAAGAAAAGCTTGTTTTAAAACCTCTTCAGAATGATCTGTTTTCTACAGCTATGTCAATAGAAACCAAAAACCACACACTTGGTTATTTTGGAGTAATCAATAAAGCAATCAAAAATAAATTTGATATTGATACAGATATTTTCTTTGCGGAGATGAACTGGGATATGCTAATGAAAGAATCAGAAAAACAATTAGTACAGTTTTCTGAGATACCAAAATATCCGGAAGTAAGCAGAGATTTAGCTCTATTGATTGATAATAATATTACTTTCAAACAGATTGAACAAGTAGCATATCAATCTGAAAGAAAACTATTAAAGAAAGTAGTTCTATTTGATGTTTACGAGGGTGATAATCTACCTGAAGGAAAGAAATCGTATGCAGTTAACTTCATTATTCAAGATGAGGAAAAAACGCTCACAGATAAGCAGATTGATAAAGTGATGAGCAAAATTCAGGAGAATATGAAGAAAGAATTGGGTGCGCAATTAAGATAATTCAGGAGAATAAAGAAGATAAACAGGCTGCATTTTCCTAATTATCCAAGCTGTGATTTTGGTTTATCGAGGAAATAATATATATTACAATATGGGAAGAGCATTTGAATATCGCAAGGCAAGAAAAATGAAAAGATGGGACAATATGGCTCGTGTTTTCACCAAGTTGGGTAAAGAAATATCTATTGCAGTCAGAGATGGTGGTCCTGATCCTAATACAAATCCTCGATTGAGAGTATTAGTACAGCATGCGAAGAAAGAAAATATGCCGAAAGATAATGTTGAGCGCGCCATAAAAAAAGCGACCGATAAAGATTATTCGGATTACAAAGAAATGGTTTATGAGGGCTATGGACCTTTTGGTATAGCAATTGTAGTAGAAACGGCTACCGACAATCCAACACGCACCGTGGCCAACGTACGTAGTTATTTCAACAAGCATGGTGGCTCACTCGGAACTACAGGTAGCTTGGAGTTTATGTTTGATCATAAATGTGTATTCAAAATAGCACCAAAAGAGGGTATTGATCTTGAAGACCTTGAACTAGAACTAATTGATTTTGGAGTTGATGAAGTGGTAAATGAAGATGAAGATATTCTGCTTTACGGTGATTTTACATCATACTCTGAAATTCAAAATTACTTAGAAAGTAACGGATTCGAGATATTTTCTGCAGAATTCGAACGTATTCCTAAAGACACAAAAACTCTGGAAACAGAACAGCGTGAACAGATAGAGAAACTATTGGAAAAGTTTGAAGATGATGATGATGTACAAAACGTTTTCCACAATATGACTGAAACAGAGGAAGATTAGACTCTTCTGTTTATTCTATAGGAAGTTATTTATTAAGATTAAGCTGCTTTTGCAACTCATAGTATTTATCCAATGCCTCTTTAGCCGCAGCATAAGAGCTTTTTCTGGCATTCTGTAAATCATCCTCCAGTTTCATAAGTAGTGCTGCAATTTCAGGATCGTCGTAAAATCCGCTTCGTAATTGCTCGTTGATTGTCTCAAACATTCTATATTTTGCTTGCTCATTTCTCTTTTTATAAAAGAACCCATTATCTTTTACAAATTTGATGTAGCGGTCAATCATATCCCAGATTTCTTCAATACCTAAATTGTAATAACCTGAGTAAGTGAGTACTTCAGGAGCCCAGCCTGATTCAGGTAAAGGGAATAGATGTAAAGCGTTTTTCATTTGACGCCTTGCTATTTTAGCCTTTTCAATATTGTCTCCATCAGCCTTATTAATCACAATGCCATCCGCCATCTCCATAATTCCTCTTTTAATTCCTTGAAGCTCATCACCTGTGCCAGAGAGTTGAATCAATAAAAAGAAATCTATCATGGAATGTACCGCAATTTCTGACTGTCCTACCCCCACCGTTTCTACAAAAACATAGTCGAATCCTGCTGCCTCGCAAAGAATAATAATTTCACGAGTTTTACGTGCTACACCACCAAGGGAGCCAGCTGAGGGCGAAGGTCTTATGAATGCATCATTCTCAACTGAAAGTCTCTCCATCCTAGTTTTATCACCAAGTATGCTTCCTCTCGATCTCTCACTTGAGGGATCAATAGCTAATACAGCCAGTTTATGTCCTTTACTTAACAGATACATACCGAAGGAGTCTATGGAGGTGCTTTTACCTGCCCCAGGTACTCCTGTAATACCTACTCTGATAGAATTTCCAGAATGTGGAAGACACTGTTCGATTATAGATTGTGCCAACTCTTGATGCTGAGGAAGTGAACTTTCAACAAGTGTTACTGCTCTGCTCAATATCATTCTGTTACCTGATAAAATACCATCAACGTACTCTTTTACTGAATGAGTATTGTTTTTAGCACGCTTTTTTAGATAGGGATTTATACTTGGAGGTTGGGCTACTCCTTTATTTACAATTAAACCTTTATATTTTGAGTCGTTTTCGGGGTGTTGCATTTTATATTACTAAATATCGAAAACCGAATGAAATCTCTTTTAAATTATTTCATTCGGTTCAATTTCTTATCCAAAAAAAATAAATTATTGCCTTGGCGTTACATTACCTTTAATAGTTAGAACATACACCGTGTCTGGCACATTTGTATAAACTCTGATAGTTTTGCTGAATGCTCCGGGGCGACTTACAGTAGAATATTGTGCAGCAACTGTTCCTTCACTACCTGGCAATATTGGTTCACGGGAATAACTTGGAGTAGTACATCCACAGGAAGATGATACACGTTGTATGATAAGCGGAGTATCACCTGTGTTTTTAAATTCAAAACGCGTTGTAACTGCTCCTATCTCTTCTTTTATTGTACCGAAGTCATGCTCTGTTTTTGCAAAATCCATAGTTGGTTTACTTTGAGCAAAAGCTATTCCGGTCATTAAAACACTAAAAAACAAAATAAAACTTATCTTTTTCATTGCGATATATTTTTTGATAATCTACGTTTAACATTTAACTGATACAAAAATAACAATTCCATTTAATAACAGTTACTCCTTTAACTATTTTTTCATTAATACTAGAAATAGAGTCTTTTATTAATCAAATACGTCTATTTTTAAACCTGCTGTGTGTGATGTAAATTCAGGAGCATACATACACTGTATTGTTGTAATTCCATTTGAATAACTACCAGAGCGGCTCACATATACTGAATATTCAAACAGATAGGTGCCACGTGGTAATACATCAAAATAAAAATTAGTAGATGCATCTTTAGATGTCTGATAATATATAACCCCATCTTGCCAACTAATAGTGGATATTTGGTTGACAGGTTCAAAAGCGGCAGAACGCATATCTTTAAGATGCACAAATTCAAAATCACGATCAGCCCGTATGGTAAGTCTCACAACAACTCTATCTCCTACTGTAAGATGATTTTCTTCTGTAATACGCATTAGACGACTTCCTGTTTCATCTGTCTGCTCAACAAATATCTGTTTTTCAACATCTAAAGATGCATCAATATTAGTTATATTGTTCAAGTCTTCGTAGTATTGTCGGTACAATGTTCCCCAAGCAGGTGAATTACCTTTATGAGAAACAGTCACCTTACCCATTTCAGGATTTATCTCACTACTGCCCCATGTTTCTTTAATATATCTGGTCCCAGCTTCACTTTTATCTGTTTCAATCAATTGATCTCCTACTAAAATTGTTGTTTCACTATCCTCTGAGAACCAATCACTCGCAGTACTTAAAAGTGCATAAACCGCATCGATTGTTGCATGAGTTGACTCCCACATTTGAACCTGTTTTTGTTTAATCAACCAACGTTTCATATTATCCATCTCTTCAGCATCAGCTCCACCAACACTAAATGCTTGCATAATATGTGTGTGGACAACAACTGCTGATTTTGACATAAATACATTAGCCCTGTTATTAGCCCAATACATACCCATCTCTTCAGAAACAGTAGCATGTTCACGATAGGAATCTAAAATATTTTTTACTAGATCACTGTTCCCTTCTCTGTACATCAATATAGCAATTAATGAACGTTCATACAGGCTATACGCAGTCCAGTTTTTCATTATTACTGAGACATAGAAATCAATCATTTCCTTTTCCTCAATACCAATGTTATGATTATCATGTTCACTCCTCACATAGAGATATTCTAAATCTGTTGACGAGATGGTTTTAATATTCTTCCAATCACTATTATATCTCTTAAGATTATCAAAACGCCTTATTGCTTCTGCATCTATAAAACTAACCGCTTTAGCTTGCATGGCTTGCACTTCATCGGTCATTTCAACAGCTTCGAGCGACTGCAGCTGATGGAATCCATGCAAAATGTAATGTGTTATACTCACACTGGGTCTAAACTCTTTAAACCAGCTCCAGCCACCTTGAGTTAACTGCAACTCAACAAGTTTATCAAGAGCTGTTCGCGTGAGATTTTTACTCCTATTCAGATCAAATAATAATGAAAGTTTCTCTTTTTGCTCCGATTCGTTTTTAGCATCCAACACCCATGGAGTTTCTTCCAAAAGTACATTTTTCAGATCATTATTCCTCTCAAGATCAGACAGTAATGTTCTTTCATTGCCTCCCTGTTTTTTCCATGCATCAATAATTGCTGTAACCCTTGGATATGATTTGCCAATATATGCACCTAAAGTGTTAGTGTAATATGATGCAAACCAAGAAACAGCATCATCACTAACTGGCTGAGCAAGGACAGGAAGCGACTGTACAGCATACCAAGCTGGATTGGATGTAAACTCAAGTACAAGCCTATAGTTGTTTTCCGTGTCACTCTTCTTATCAACAAGAGACTCCATGGCGAATGTCCTTTCTTCATCACTTTGAATATCCATGCGCATACTTTCCGTAATCAACATTCTATTAGGAAGCACAACCAGAGCATGTTGTTCTCCATCACTGAAATACTCATTTTCAGCAACTATCCTGATTCCTAAAAGATCAACATCAGAAGGCACTTCAAAAGTCCATGACACATCTATAGATGCATCATTTTCTAAGAAAAACTCTTTAAGTTCATCTGATAATGAAATATTATCTACCAGCTCCTCTGTTATCGGATTAAACAATTCCATCCTAACATTACCACTTAATGAGTTGCCAGAAAGGTTAGATACTTTCGCTGAGATTTCTGTAACATCGCCATGACGCAGGAAACGAGGAATGTTAGGAGTAACCATCAACTCCTTCGTAGAAACAGTAAAAGCTTCCGCCTTACCATTGCTCAGGTTTTTATCATGTGCCAACACCCTAAAACGCCATCTGGTATTACTCTCAGGTACATTAAAAGCTATTTGGACCTGCCCTATTTCATTTGTTTTAAGTTGAGGGTAGAAAAATGCAGTTTCATTAAAATTCCTTCGCACCTGCATTTGCCTACTTTCATTATCGTGCATACCTCTCTGCGACTCACTATCTGCCAAATCTTCTGTTTGAACAGCTTCAGATTCCAACATATCTGCTTGGCGATTTGCTATTTCAGGCGATAAAGATTGTGGTACAGCTTGAGCATAAGTTTGTAATTTTTGTTGCCCTAACCCGACAGTCATATCTTCCTCAACAACGTTTAATGCACCACTTCTAAATATTACTTTCCCAAAGTTATACAGAGAGAAACCAAACCAATTGAATCTATCAAATTGATAATATTTCACATCTTTCATTGATAATTGGTGATTTAGTCCTGCTGTTTCAAAACTGAATGATTGATCAGAACTAAGTGAACTCATTGATAAATAAGGGTTAAACGAGTAATTGGAAATATTCCAAGGATATGACTGAAATATATTATCAAGTGAGAAATCATACATTGAAGCTAAAACCTCAGCTGCTGAAGGGTTTCCATCAGCATCTGTTACAGTAATACGCCACTCTTCGAAAGCTCCGGGATGAATTTTATCTCTAAACACATCAAGTCTTACATTCAGCTTCTTAACTTCTTTTTCTGGTCGAAGCTCCACTCTGTGTGAATAGAATTTTTCATCTTTAACATAGGTCAAGATTAGTGTTGCTCCATTTTTATAACTCTCACTATACGGAAATGAAAAAAGATGATTCTCATTGTCTAGCTCTAACCATTCTCTATTCAACAGATTATTCTCCTGCCATAGCTCATACAAAACATTTACATTATCAAAGACACCAAGAATAACCTCTGCATTTTTATCGGGTGAAAAAATAACACTCTTCTCTATAAACCAATCATTAATCTTTATAGGCGGTTGCTTATCGACTATCGAGTATAAAATAAAATCATTTTCAGTATTTATTTTATTACTTCTATCATCTTCCGATTCGAGTTCCAACTTATATTTCCCTGAATTTATCTCTCTCAACTGTTCCTTAATCTCTTTCTGTATGCCTGTTTCAAACTGACCTTGAAAAATCAGATTCTTTATAGAATCATTATCATCTATTGAAAAGACCTTATATGTGCCCATTGCTTTGATATCAGCACCATCTAGATTTCTGGCAGAAATAATAATATCATCATCACTATTTTTATCTATTCTTTCAGATATCTCAGCCTGTAAAATCATCGAAACATCACCTACCGAAATGGTATAGCTTCCTATCTGTGTTTCTCCATTTGTATCGGTTACAACAGCCTCTACAATAAAAGAGTAAATAGATTTTAAAGAATACTGACTGTCTGGCTTTTCAGGTATAAATGAAATTTCAAACAAGCCGTTATTATTTGTCATACTAATACCTTCAGCAAAATGTTCCGGGGCACTACGCCAAGGCCACCACCAGCTTTGAGATCTTGTTATACGCCATTCTACAGCTATATTTTGCAACTTGATACCTGAGAAATTTTCAGCCTTTCCCCTAAGAGTAATTTCTTCTCCAAACTTATATGTGTCTTCTACTTTTTCAAATGTTACTTCAAACATTGGTCGCTTATACTCTTCAACCTGAAAATATACACGTCCTTTTTCTGATTCAATTCTAAAGCTACCAGGTAATAACCCTTGTGGTAAAACAAACTCTCCGGAAACAGAACCAAAATCATTGCTCTTCAATAATTGTTTTGAAACTTCTCTATTATTTACATCATATAAAGTGAACTCAACCGCCTTGTCTGTTAATATAGAACTTACACCATCTCGCGCGAGAGAGAGTATTGCTTTATAATAAACTGTTTGTCCGGGACGATAAAGACTCCTGTCGGTAAAAATATCAGTTTGCTCAATTTCCGCTGTAATAGCAGTACCAAAATCAATATTGAAACTTCTATTTGAGTAGTTGTAATATTGGTATGGCAACCTGTTTAAAAGCGAACCATTGTCTTCTCCTTTTGTAGCATGATAGAAAACATCATTATTTGGAATATCCTTATTGTACGAAGCAAAACCATCAGAGTTTGTATTAATTGACTCTACTTCTGTCAATATCGAATTACGCCAATTGCCTGGTAGTTTGTAAATATGTATCTGAGCATTATTAACAGGTTCTCCGGTCACCCTATCCACAACGAAAAAATCATTTCTGTCATTTGATGAAGAACGAGAAAAAACTGTCAGCTCTGAAACTGCGAAATAATATATATCACCCCATCCGTTGCTTTCAATTTCAGGTTCCGAAGTAAATGTCAACATATATGCTCCCGGGGTTTCAACGTCAATGCTAAAATTCGTTTCACCTCTTTTATATTCAGGAATATCATTTAGAGCGATATCAATTTCTTTAATGAAGGTTCTCTTATCTTCAATATATCGGCGGATTCCTGAACGCGCCATTTGAACTTCGACAGGTGAATCAATCTTATACAATTTTGCAGTAAGTGATTTCAAGTTTTGATAAGTTATATTAAGTTGCTTATCCTTATTAATCGAGAACGTACTGCTGCCATTTACAGAAAAAGATGAGTTAGTCAATTGCTGCAATCG
>CAZURM010000053.1:0-12676 GCA_964622945.1 uncultured Proteiniphilum sp. | reverse complement strand
TCGTTCATTAATTCGATGTTGATCTTTTGAGTTATTTCTCATTCAGTACTTTTAATTTTTTTCTGTTACTAAATTTTTCTTTAATTATTTATTAATATTAATATATTGTATGCAAGTTCTTACACGACTGGTCTTCCCGCATTCATCATCTCATTGACTTCTGCATGAACATCTTTTACAAATGTACTTAATTTAACTGTACCTTTATCTTCTCCACCCTGTTTTCTTACGGAAATCTCCCCATTTTCTGATTCTTTTTCACCAACTATCAACAGATAAGGTATACGTTTGAGTTCGTTATCACGTATTTTACGACCTACCTTTTCGTTACGATCATCTACCTCTGCACGAATATCTTGCTTTTTGAGCTCTTTAACTATTTCATAAGCATAGTCATTGAATTTTTCACTGACGGGCAATACAACAGCCTGTGTTGGTGCCAGCCATAGGGGGAATTTACCGGCAGTATGTTCTATAAGTAATGCCACAAACCTTTCCATAGAACCAAATGGAGCTCTGTGAATCATCACAGGGCGGTGTTTTTGGTTGTCAGCACCTGTATATTCAAGTTCAAAACGATCTGGAAGATTGTAATCAACCTGTATGGTACCCAGTTGCCAGCGTCGTCCTAAAGCATCCTTAACCATGAAATCCAGTTTTGGTCCATAGAAAGCAGCCTCCCCTAATTCAATCTTTGTTTTCAGTCCCTTTTCCTCACATGCCTCAATTATAGCACGTTCTGCTTTCTCCCAATTTTCGTCAGAACCTATATACTTGTCTTTATCGTTAGGGTCACGAAGTGATATTTGAGCTTCAAAATTTTTAAAGTCCAGCGCATTAAAAATAATAAAAATAATATCAACAACCTTTAAAAATTCATCTTTTACCTGATCTGGCGTGCAAAATATATGAGCATCATCCTGAGTAAAACCACGTACACGTGTTAAACCATGTAGTTCGCCACTTTTCTCATATCGATATACAGTACCAAATTCAGCAAGACGTAGTGGTAAATCCTTATATGAGTGAGGAAAAGTTTTATAAATTTCGCAATGATGAGGGCAGTTCATAGGTTTTAACAAAAACTCCTCCCCTTCTTCCGGTGTTTGTATAGGTTTAAAAGAATCCTCACCATACTTAGCATAGTGACCAGACTTTACATAAAGCTGTTTATGTCCTATATGAGGTGTGATTACCTGTTCATAGTCAAATTCACGTTGAATCTTTTTCAGAAAATCTTCAAGACTCAGTCGTAACTGAGTGCCTTTAGGAAGCCATAACGGAAGTCCCGAGCCAACTGTTGGTGAAAATGTAAATAATTGTAGTTCTTTTCCTATCTTCCTATGATCTCGTTTTTTCGCTTCCTCAAGCAGTTCGAGATATTCATCCAACAACTTCTTTTTTGGAAAAGTTATTCCATAAAGGCGGGTTAGCTGTGGACGTTTTTCATCACCACGCCAATAGGCGCCAGCGGAAGATAATACTTTAACCGCTTTTATATATGATGTATTAGGAACATGAGGCCCTCTGCATAAATCTGTAAATCCACCTTGAGTATAGGTGGTTATAGTGCCATCCTCCAGCTCATTAATAAGTTCAATTTTATAGCCCTCATTACGTTCTGAAAACATTTTAATAGCTTCATGTTTAGAAATACTCTTTCTACGTATTTCCTCTTTAGCAGCAATTAGCTCCATCATTTTTTTCTCTATAGTTGGGAAGTCAGCTTCTTTAATAGAAACACCTTCTCCAGGGTCTACATCATAGTAGAAACCATTTTCGATAGCAGGTCCTATTCCAAACTTAATACCGGGATAAAGCTCCTGAAGTGCTTCAGCCATAAGGTGAGCAGACGAATGCCAATAAGCATGTTTACCTTCGTCGTCTTCCCATTTCAATATATTAACTTCAGAATCTTCTTCAATAGGACGTGTTAAATCCCATGTTTCGCCATTAACACTTACTGCAAGCGCCTCTTGAGCTAAGCGGCGACTAATGCCCTGGGCTATTTCTAATCCTGTAACACCTTTTTTATATTCCCTTTTAGAAGCATCAGGAAATGTAATTTTTATCATTCTATTTAATTCTTTTTCTTTTAATAATGCAAATGTAGTTAATTTGTTGAAATTAATTCTATTGCATACGCTTTATTATGCTATATGATTGTACTATACCAAGTTCCCCTGCCTTACGCAGATCATCCAAGCCTATAGAAGTTTCACCTATTGCCAATCTTGCAATACCTCTATTAAAAAAAGCCTCAGCAAACTGTGGCTCTAACTCAATAGCTTTAGTATAATCTACAATTGCAGCTCTATAATCTTTTTCTATCAACAATATCTCTGCGCGATTATAATATGCATAAATAAAACTCGGATCAATACGGATAATCTCTTCATACTCTTTCAATATATCGTCATATTGAATAGACTGAACAGAGATGTCAAGCAGTTTTGGCTGTCCTGTGATGTTATCTAAAACCCTGACTTCACTATTCTCGACAACATCAGAAAATACAGGTTCGCCAGACGATTGATAATCATACTCCAGTTGTTCGGTACGTAAAATTGCACGCTCTAAATATCCAACAAGTAAATCCGGATTAATCTCAATAGCCTTGCTTATATCTCTAATTGCATTTTCGTAATCTTGAATCTGCTTAAAATCCATTCCTCTACCAAAATAAAAAGTTTCATTGTTTGGATCAGCCTCAATTCTCTCTGAATAATTCTGAATAGATCTAAAGTGAGCCTGTATTTGCACCTCATTTAAAGAAGCCTCATTATTAGTAATTTTAAGAATCCAGTCGAGACCTAGTCTATTGTTCGCTCTCTCCATTGATTCAGAATAGTAAACAGGACGACGAACTTCAAAATCTCTTTCATAATAAGTTAGTACAAATTTAGGCTCAACTTCAACGGGCACATTTAAGTTTTGAACTCTCCCTCTACTTTGTCGCTGATATTGAGTTGGCTGTGAGCTATCTTCACTCGAAGTCACCAACAAGTTAAACTTCTCAATATCAAGGTCGGTTTGCTCACGAGTTTCTTTTTTCTCTTCCTGTGATACAGACGAGTCAGGCGAATCAGCTAAATCTGAATCAATTACAGAGTTTGCTTGTGCGTTAGACTCTAAATTTCTAGCAAGATTAAAATCTCTTTCCGCTCCTAAAAGATCGTTTAACTCACGTTTAAGCTGAGATCGCATATAATAACCTGTAAAAAACTCAGGATGAGCTTCCAGCACTACACTCAGATCATTCAACGAACCATCTAGATTCCCTATCTCATTATTAAGAATTGCTCTATTTAGATACGCAATAGCATTATCAGGTTGCTGCTCAATCACCTTATCAAAGTCTATTATTGCTCGATTATTATCAGCCACCTGTGCTCTTAGTAAACCGCGATTGAAACGAGCAATCAGATTATTACCATCCATTTCAATTACCCTATCATAGTCAGCCATTGCCCCTCTTAAGTCGTTAAGATAGTACTTAACAAGGCCTCTATTAATATAATTACCCTCAAGATAAGGGTCTAGCCTGATAGCTTCATCAAAGTCCGCAAGAGCCGTATTATACTCTTCTTTATGAAAATAAAGTAGTCCACGTGATGAGAAAGATTGAGAAGTATAGGGGTCTATCTCTATAGCTTTATCAAGATCTGCCAGTGCATTTGTTGTATCCTTCATTTCAAGATACATATGTGAACGTGCCAGATATCCAGGAATATAGTTAGGAAAACGACGAATTAACACATCAAAAAACTTTTCTGCAATATCAAATTGCTCCATCTCAATATTTACTATCCCCATATTGACTAGCGTGATCCTGTCCTCTGGAAAGAATTCCAAACTCCTCTGATAATCAGCAGCTGCATTTTCATATTTTTCCTGATTCTGCAGTGCTGCACCTCTAAGCTGGTATGCTGCTGTATAATATGGATTGCGTTGCAAACAAGCTGAAGCATCCTCTTCGGCACCTTTGAAATCATCAAGCATAAATTTAGAAACAGCCCTAAAATAATAAGGCTCTGCAAGATATGGTTTTGCTGTAACTACCTGATTAAAATATTGAATTGCCAGCACATAATCTTCAAAATAAAGCGCATTCCTACCTATTATCATCACGCGGTCGGTATCAATCTGTGCAATTGAAGGAAATGATATAATCGTTATAATAAGAGCTATAAGATATTTTTTCATCCTAGTTTTTTGTACAACTATACAAATTATATTTTAATGCATTAAGTTTCTAATTTAATTTCAATAAGAGTGATAAAATCCTTTTTAGTTTAAAATCATACTTGCGTCTTCCTAAATACTTTTAACTATTCTACTACCATCTTCCTGTTCCTCTAATGATATTCTCACAGTATTGTCTGGTAAAACAGACTCAACTAGTTCCGGCCATTCTATAAAACATAAATTACCACTATAAAAATATTCTTCATAGCCAAAATCATAAACCTCTTCCAGCTTATTAATACGATAAAAATCAAAGTGATATATTGAATCACCTCTATTATCTTTATACTCATTGATTATCGCAAAAGTAGGGCTTCCTACAGTTTCTATAACACCCAATTCCTCACAAACAGCCTTTATAAATGTAGTTTTACCAACACCCATACTCCCTTGAAAAGCAAAAACTTTGTTATTTCCAATAAATTTAAGAAACTCACGGGCAGCTAATCCTATTTCTTTTATATCTTTAATTATAATTTCCACTACTCCCTATTTTTTATTTTTGAGTTTAATAAAACTATTGGCACCATCATCTCCTCCATTGAAACCCCTCCGTGCTGGAATGTATTTTCAAAATAAGTCTCAACTTGATTATAATTATTAGGATATAGAAAAAAATCTCTGTTAAGAGCAAAAATATATCTCGTCGTAATATTGGGTTCGGGTAAACCAAAATTATTCGGATGAATTATATCATATACTTTTTTAGGATCATAAGCCAGACTCTTACCAAGTTTATATCTTAAATTAGTGTTAGTAGTTTTGTCACCAATCACTTTTAATCCACTTTTTACACGTATTGAACCATGATCTGTTGTAATCACAGCTTTATATCCGGCAGCAGAAATTTTCTTAAGTAGAGATACAATCGGAGAATGTAAAAACCATGATCTTGTCAGAGAACGATATGAAGCCTCGTCAGGAGCAAGTTCTCTTAACATTTTAGAGTCAGTTCTTGCATGTGAAAGCAAGTCAATAAAATTGTAAACAATAATATTGAAATCATATTTTCCCAACTCCGAAAACCTATGTACAATCCTACTTCCTTCTAAGTTACTATTTATTTTATGGTAAGTAAACGATTCACCCCTTCCGGTTCTTTTTAGATGTAAACGAATAAGTTGCTCTTCAAACTCATTTTTGCCATCACTATCAGATTCATCTACCCACATCTCAGGATAAATTTTTGACAATTGGTTTGGCATAAGTCCTGAGAATATGCTATTTCGTGCATAGGGAGTGGCTGTTGGTAAAATACTAAAATAAACATTTTCATCACAATCAAAGTTTTCAAAAACTATATCTTTCACTATTTCCCATTGATCGAAACGAAAATTATCTATAAGAATAAAAAAAAGTTTTTCACCCTTATCCAAAATAGGGAAAGCATATTTCTTAAATAAACTTGGACTAATTACAGCTGTTTCCGTAGTATCTTTTGAAGCGTTTAACTCACTATCAATCCAAAATCTATAATTCTCTTTTATGAATCTTGCAAAAGATATATTTGCATCAGCTTTTTGCATTTCAAGCTGTTCTTTAACAGGATAATCATGTCTCTCGAGCTCTACCTCCCAGAACACAAGCTTTCTGTAAATATCTATCCAATCACCTACGGTGCTACAGTTTTGTATTGCTACATTTAGCTTATTATACTTTTTGATATATTCATTAGACACCGCATCAGATTCAAGTTTTTTCTTGTCAAGAATCTTTTTTATAGTTGTAAGCACCTGAGTAGGATTTACCGGTTTTATCAAATAGTCTGCAAGCTTTTTCCCTATCGCCTTATCCATAATTCCCTCGTCTTCACTTTTGGTAATCATTACAACAGGAACATTTGGTGAACTCTCTTTTATTTCGGCTAAAGTTTCGAAACCTGTTAATCCGGGCATATGCTCATCAAGAAAAATTAAGTCATATACTTTAGAATTACACTTCAATATAGCATCATGTCCATTAGAAACACACTCTGTCCTATATCCTTTTTCTTCTAGAAAAAGAATATGTGGTTTCAGGAGGTCTATTTCGTCGTCGACCCAAAGAAATTGTGCCTTATTCATTTTAAATTATCACCTGGAATGCATGGTTGCTCAAGTGGACAAATTTATGCATTTCTAGACTAACTCACAATTTTTTTCAGTTTTTTAGTAGTCTCAGTCTTACCTATCAATCTGAATTATACACGATAATTTATTTATTTTTCAACTTAATCATATATTTTACTCTGATCATTCTTTTTTGTGAATAAAAAGTGTATTTTTGTGAAAACTTGAATATTTTTGTAATAATATACAATCAATTTAGAAGAACAAATTCATTTATTAAACATATTAAATTATTATTACCTAACTTATGAGACAATTAAACCTTAATGCAGCTTTTATACTGTTGATTATTTTGGCAACAGCTTGCACACAAAATTCAGATGTAATATTTAATGGCAAAGACTTGTCTAATTGGGAATTTGTTGTTGAGAATAATGCAGTTCCTGCAGAAGAAGTGTTTTCGACAGAGGGTGGTATTATAAACATTAAAGGTGACCCATTTGGATATATGTACACCAAAAAAAAGTATACCAATTTCACACTCGACCTAGAATACCGTTGGGTTGGTGATGCAAGTAACAGTGGTGTCTTCTTTCTAATCGAGGAGACTTCAAATCCATTCCCAAGAGGAATAGAATGCCAGTTATGGGCAGGTCGTGCAGGTGACTTAGTATTACTTTCAGGTGCTGACCTAAACGAGTATGTGTTACCGGAAGGGGTTGATGTCAGGCCAGATTTCCCTATTATCACTAAACAACAAGCATCGAGTGAGAATGAAACAGGTGAATGGAATAGTGTGCAGGTTTCAGTAGTCGATGGTAATATTACAATTTATGTGAACGGCGTCTTGCAAAACAGAGCTTCAAGTAATGTAAAAGAAGGTCATATCGGTTTGCAGAGTGAAGGGAAAGAAGTACAGTTCCGAAATCTGGTTATTAGCTAATTAACATTGTAGTCTCCACAATATATTATGGGGCTATAAATATTTCAGCTGAAAGTGCCATTCTAATAGAATTGAATTAATTTGGTGAATGTTATTTTCACTGAAGAGTAATTACAATAGTTTCAATCTCTAAAGACTAAAAGAACAGAGTATAGGAAAAGATGTGTGCAATGCAATTGTAGTTGAGTTATTTTAAGCCATCAGAATAATTATAAAAAAACAATTCTATGGAATAAAAGCAAATGATATGCAGACAACATCGAAGATTTTAATGGTTCGCCCAGCTTGTTTTACTTTTAATGATGAAACAGCAAAGAACAATTTTTTTCTAAAAAAAACAGAACTTCCTGATCAGGTGTTTGATCAAGATAAGATTGCTGAAAATATACTTCGAGAGTTTGATTCTTTTGTAAAATTACTTAAAGCAAATGATATTGATGTAACAGTAGTTCAAGACACATCAGAACTACAAACACCCTACTCTATATTCCCTAATAGCTGGTTCTCCTCACACTTTTCAGGAGAACTGGTTTTATATCCCATGTTTGGTCCTAATCGCAGACTAGAGAGGAAAGCACATATACTAAATCTGCTGAAAAGGAATATGAATCACAGGAAAGTAATTGATTTGACAGCTTGGGAGGATGAAGGTGAGTTTCTTGAAGGAACAGACAGTATGGTTTTTGACAGACGAAAACAAATTGCATACTGCTGTCGTTCACCCCGAACATCAGAGAAAGTTCTTGCCGATTTTTGTTCAAAAATGAACTTCCAACCAATAATTTTTGATGCAGTTGATAAAAAAGATAATCAGATTTATCATACAAGTATGATAATGGAAGTAGGATTGCAGATTGCAATCATATGCCTTGAATCTATAAAAGATGAGAAAGAACGAAAAAAGGTTGTTTCGCAGCTGACTTCAACAGGAAAGATAATAGTTGATATTTCTTTGGATCAGGTGAAACAGTTTACTGGAAACGTACTTGAAGTGAAAAGCAGAAATGGCAACCCATTGATGGCGATGTCTAATTCTGCATACAATGCTTTAACAGCAGACCAAGAAAACATCATCTCAACTTATAATAAAATAGTTACTACAGATTTAAGCACAATAGAAAAAGTGAGTGGTGGATCTGCACGATGCATGCTTGCCGAGATATTTTATTAATTTTTGTAACTCTTTTACTATATAATTTTCTAAACTAATTTAATCAAATAAAACTATGTCATTTAAATCAGAATTAAAAGAATTTTTAATGCGCGGCAGTGTCGTAGATATGGCCGTCGGTATTGTAATTGGAGGAGCTTTCGGGAAAATTGTTACCTCTTTCGTTAATGATATTCTAATGCCACCAATAGCATTAATTGCAAATCAGGGACAATTTACTGACCTTAGTATTGTTTTAAGACAGGCAGCAATGGATGGTGCTGAAGTGATAACACCCGCTATAACATGGAATTATGGTGCATTTATTCAGGCTGTAGTAGATTTCTTAATTATTGGAACTGCTATTTTCTTAGTTATAAAAGGAATGAATTCATTGAAAAGCAAGAAAGAAGAAGAGCCCGCTCCTGAAACGCCGCCAGAACCAACCAAAGAAGAAAAACTTCTTACTGAAATACGCGATTTGCTAAAAACTAAATAAGGCTTACGCGTAAAAAAACATCTTAAATTAATATGAATTTATAAATAGTCTCGGCTAGCTAGGTCGGGACTATTTTTTTCTAACATTATTATAACATTGCTCTAACCATCTTCCATAATATATGAGGAATATATAAGGAGTATATGAGGAGTATATGAGGAGATGAAGAATCAGGTAAGACCAATGTATTGCTTAAGTAGGACTGTTTAGTCCTGATTAAGGTTTACAGTTATGTAAATTATAATTAGATCGATACAACATAATATATATTAAGTCTTAATTCGAAGTAATTTCTCTAAATATATAGTCTGTGAATCAATCTATATTGACAACAAATATGGATCAACTAAAAATTAATTCATTATTTTTGTAACCAATCCGTTGAAGTTATAGTCCTATTGGTGTAAGTAAATAATAATTTAAAAAAGATAAACGACTATGGAAGGATTGATGGATGATTTGATTCCGTTGGTAGCAATAATTAGCATTTTTGCGTTACCGATAATTGCAGGTATAGTATTGGGGTTGAGAGCAATGAAAAACAGAAACGACGAACGTATGGGGTTAATTAATCAGGGGATTATTCCTCCTAACAATTCCAAAAAAAGATCTGAGCCAAACAAAATGGATTCACTAAGAAACGGAATTGTTTTGGTTTCTTTGGGTATTGGAATAGTAGTGGGTTTTCTCTGCTCAGAGTATCTTGTGATAGGACAAGGAAATGAGTTTTGGATTACCGCATCAAGTGTAGTATTTTTCCTTGGAGCTGGCTATTTGGCATATTTCTTTATATCTGAAAAGTATTTCTTGAAAAAGCAGGAAGAAGACGAAGAAGAGCAGGAACAGGAACAGGAATAACTATCTGAAATGAACGAAAATCAGCGAGTGCAACAAGTGCTCTCAGGCAATACTTTCGCGTTCTCATACTTTGTCGAAACATATCAGGATATGGCAATCACTATCGCCTATCGGATATGTGGTAATATGCAGGATGCGGAGGATGTTGTGCAAGAGAGCTATATCAAAGCTTATAAAAACCTGCACAGTTTTCGCTCAGAGAGTAAATTTTCAACCTGGCTTTATCGTATTGTTTATAACACATCAGTTACATATATAAAATCACAAATGTGGCTTAGTACGAAGGAAGCTGAGATTGAAAATGCAAAAGATCTTGAATCAGATAATCTTGATATTAAAATTGAAGCTGTAGAACGAAATAAAATTGTTTCAGACATTTTACAAAAAATGCCAAAAGGAGATGCACTTTTGCTAACCCTCTACTATATGGAAGATAACCCTGTAAAAGAGATTGCAAAAATTGTTGGACTGAATGAATCAAACGTTAAAGTGAGACTGTTTCGTGCCAGAAAACTGTTTAAAGAGTTGTTGATAAAACATTATCAGACTGAGGCAAGAAATATTTTCGTTAATTAATTATTAGTAAGCGTATGATGAAAAGAAAAGATACATATAATAAAGATGATTCTTTCAGAGAGCTGATTGAGACATCTAAAATAAAAGCTTCTGAAAACCTAAGATATAGGATTATGCATCAGATTGAGACTGAAGAGGTTCTTAAGCGACAAAAAAGCAACAATCAGATCTCACAAAAAAGAGATTCAGGAAATGTTATACAAGATCTGACAACAATTTTTGGAACAATGTATGCAGTGTTAGCTGTAATGATTTCCGTAGCTTATTTTTTGCAGGGTGACAAAATTTTAAAATCTTCTCAGTTCTGGGGTACAATTATTTTAGTAGGCTTTATTTTCAGTCTCCTATGGTTGATATCAAGAATAGATGCAAATATGAAAGAAAAAAACAGGTTTAAGCAGTTAAGTCAAAAAAACAAAACTAAAAAACAAGGATAATGGTAGTTATTTCCATTATTCGTTGATAAGTTTTTTTCGAGTATTTCACAATGAATTCAAGATTCCGAATAGATAATACAAGTCAACTAAATCACCTCTTTATCTGTTCCTTGCAATAATTCATTGTACAGCTGATCGTCGGAAATAATCTTAAGACCTTCTAAAAAGATATCATTTTCATTATTAATTATCCTATAAAAAGCTGATGAATCATATAAATCACGAGCTATTAGAGCTTTCAATTGTACAAATATTAAATCTTGCGATTTAATAAACTCTTCATCGTTCCACTCTACTTTAACATCCCCGGCAATTGATTTTAATTTGTTAACCAATTCTTCAGTGATGTCATATTCATAATTAAAAGAAAGTACATCTGGATATTTTTCTAATAGCACTCTACGGTTATTATCAACCTCCGAAACAGCAGTTCTACTGAGCACACCTCTTGCATTTAAAATAGCATGAAAAATTGTGCCTGAGGTAGTATCCATTGGCACGTAGTAGTCGGGCATGATTCCTCCTCCACCATAAACTGTACGTTCATTAATAAGAGTCTTAAATTTTAAAGAATCGGGAAAATGAATACTATCTACTGCAAATAGCTCCCCTTGATTATATCTATTAACAAAATCCTGATTATAAGCTTCTATATTACCCTCTTCGTATGGTTTCTGGATACTTCTTCCTGACGGTGTAAAATATCTAGCAACAGTAAGTCGTATCATTGTGCCATCAGGCAATGGCAGTTGTCGCTGAACAAGCCCTTTACCAAAGGTTCTTCTTCCAACTATTACCCCTCTATCCCAATCTTGAATTGCACCAGCCAAAATTTCACTTGCTGAGGCAGATGCACTGTTAACCAAGATTACCAAGTTACCACCATGAAGTTCATCTTCACCGGTAGCATTCATAGTATATCTTGGTTGATTTTTACCCTCTGTATAAACTATCACTTTCCCATCACCTAAGAATTCGTCAGCTATCTCATTAGCAGTCTGCAATACACCTCCTCCATTGTCAGTAAGATCCAATAGTAGATGCTTCATTCCTAACGATCTGAGATTTTTCTCTGCATCTTTAAACTCATTTGCCGATGTAATACCAAATCGACTCAACCTTATATAACCCACATCGTCTGTTACCATGTAAGCTGCATCTATGCTAGTAATTGGAATCTGATCTCTTTCTATTAAAAATTCTATCAAATCTTCAACTCCTCGTCTAAACACCTTAACGTTTACAGTAGTACCTTTAGGCCCACGCAACTTGTCCATAATGTCCTGATTGTTCATATCAACACCGGCAATCAAAGCGTTATCAACATATATGATCTTATCACCAGGCAAAATGCCAACCTTTTGTGATGGTCCTCCTGAAATTACCTCTATAACATATAGAGTATCTGTAAGCATATTAAATGAAATGCCTATTCCGTCAAAGTTGCCTTGAAGAGGTTCATTCATGGCTCTCACCTCTTCCTCATTCAGATAACTCGAATGAGGATCCAGTTCTCTTAACATTGCTCGCACGGCTGCTTCCGTCAGCTCCTTCGTATCTACATCATCCACATAGAGGCTATTGATAATCTGTAGTGTGCGCTCAAGTTTTAACACTTCAGCATTTGGTCTAAGCTGCCCAAATGTATTGGAAGACAGTAGGAATACAGCAATTGCAATTCCAAATATTTTGTTTAACATTTCTATTTCATTAATGGGTAAATAAACACTAAACAGCTAAAATTAACTGATCACTCAGTTTTATATTTCATTCCTTTTGGAATAAAACTACTTATATCACGTCCATACCTTAGTAGCTCTCTTACGTGAGACGAACTAACATGAGTTAGAGCCGGTTCAGTAAATAATACAAACGTTTCTATTCCTGAAATAGTTCGGTTCATATCTGCAATAGTTT
>CAZURM010000052.1:0-12786 GCA_964622945.1 uncultured Proteiniphilum sp. | reverse complement strand
AGTCTTCATCAAGACAAGGAAAAAGAAGATCACATGATCATGCTAAAACACCAACTTTGGCATTATGCTCAAACTGTGGTGCGTGGCATGTTTATCATACGGTGTGTGGTGAATGTGGTTATTACAGAGGTAAATTGGCAATTGAGAAAGATGTGATAGCTTAAAATTGCAATATCCGGAATCTTTTCAAACAAGAAGGACCCTGAAATGACCTGATCGTTTTCAGGGTTTTTTTCATTTATATTTTCACTTAAATTATGAAACAATTAAATGCCATAATCACCGGGATATCAGCAAGTGTGCCGGATTATATTCTCACGAATGAAGAGCTTTCCACTATGGTGGATACTACTGATGAGTGGATAATGACAAGAGTAGGTATAAAAGAAAGACGCATATTAAAAGGAGAACAACAAGGTATTTCTGTTTTAGGAACAAAAGCAGTGGAAGATCTTTTGAAAAAAACAGACACACAACCTGATGATATTGATGTTATTGTTTTTGCCACTTCCACTCCAGATCATATATTTCCTTCAGCAGCATCTATTGTGGCTGAGAACTGTGGCATTAAAAATGCATTTTGCTTCGATATGGAAGTAGCCTGTTCAGGATTTATTTATGGTCTTGAGATATGCAATGGTTTGATTAAGACAGGAAAATACAAAAAAATAATCCTGTTGGCAGGAGATAAGATGTCCTCAATTACAAACTATAAAGATCGCAACACTTGTCCACTTTTTGGAGATGCTGCAGGAGCTGTTTTAATTGAGCCGACAGAGGAGAATCTTGGTATAATTGATGCAGAATTGCATACCGACGGATTGGGGTATAAGCCATTACAAATGAAAGCGGGAGGTAGTAAGTTCCCAGCAACAGAAGAGACTGTGAGAAACTCTGAACATACAGTTTATCAGGATGGTAAGATTGTGTTTAAATATGCTGTTTCAAAGATGTCTGAAGTATCAGTATCAATAATGGAACGTAATAATCTGAAAGCTGAAGATGTAGATTGGCTAGTGCCACATCAAGCTAATATGCGCATTATTGATGCAGCAATACAGCGAACAGGCATAGCTCCAGAAAAAGTGATGATTAATATAGAAAAATATGGCAATACGAGTGCCGGTACCATTCCACTTTGTTTGTGGGAATGGGAGCCAAAGCTAAGAAAAGGCGATAATATTATACTTACGGCTTTTGGTGCCGGTTTTTCTTGGGGTAGCGTATATTTAAAGTGGGGATATGACGGTAGTGAAACATAAATCGGGATTTGTAAACATAGTAGGCAATCCAAATGTTGGTAAATCAACCTTAATGAATAGGTTGGTAGGAGAGAAAATTTCTATCATAACCAACAAATCACAAACAACACGTCATAGAATTATTGGGATTGTAAATACTTTAGAGTATCAGATTGTTTATTCAGATACACCTGGAGTTCTGCAGCCCAATTATAAGCTACAGGAGCAGATGCTCAACTTTTCGCTTTCAGCATTAGACGATGCAGATGTATTGCTATACGTTACTGATGTAATTGAGAAGATTGATAAGAACGACAAGTTTCTGAGTAAAGTACAGCAGTTGGATTTACCCGTTTTACTGTTAATAAACAAAATTGACCAAACAGATCAGGAAAAGTTAGAGGAGTTTGTAGATGTGTGGCATGGCTTGCTGCCTAAAGCTGAAATATATCCAATTTCAGCATTGAATAATTTCAGTATAGATATTGTACAAAAACGAATATTAAAGCTTTTACCTGAATCACCTCCTTATTTTGAAAAAGACGCATTAACAGATAAACCCGCACGATTTTTTGTGACTGAGATAATACGAGGTAAGGCTCTGTTGATATATCAAAAAGAAATTCCATACTCGATGGAAGTTGTTGTTGAGGAGTTCAAGGAAGAAAAAGATATAATCAGGATTAGAGCAATAATCATAATGGAAAGAGATACTCAAAAAGGTATAGTTATTGGTCACAAAGGAGAGGCACTCAAAAAGTTAGGCACACTAGCCCGAAAGGATATTGAACAGTTTTTCGATAAGAAAGTCTATCTGCAACTTTATGTGAAGGTTGAAAAAGATTGGCGTGATAGGGATAATACGCTAAGACAATTTGGATATAAGCTTGATTAAAAATATCTTATTGCTTTAATTCAGCCACAAGATTATTGATACATCATCAAACAAAATATAATTATGAAAAATTTAGTAGCAATTGTTGGTCGCCCAAATGTTGGTAAGTCCACATTATTTAACCGTTTGACTCAAAGTCGTCAAGCAATTGTGACTGATATAGAAGGTACAACACGCGACCGTCTTTACGGAAAAGTAAATTGGAGTGGCCGTGAATTCTCATTAGTTGATACCGGTGGATGGGTTGTTAACTCAGATGATGTTATGGAAGACGAAATCAATAAGCAGGTGCTTGTAGCTCTTGAAGAAGCAGATGTTATACTTTTTGTTGTAGACGTGATGAATGGTTTGACCGACTTGGATGCTGATGTTGCACATATGCTTAGAAAGTCAGGCAAGTCAGTAGTTGTTGTAGCAAACAAGGCAGATAATCACGCTATAGGGCATCAGTCGGCTGAATTTTATTCACTTGGTTTAGGTAATCCTTATAATGTATCAAGTATAAATGGTGCAGGAACAGGTGATTTACTTGACCATGTAGTTTCATTGTTTACCAAAGAAAGTGAAGAGGAGCAACTGGATGATATTCCTAAGATTGCTATTGTGGGCAGACCTAATGTTGGAAAATCATCCATAACAAATTCACTTCTTGATGAAGAAAGAAGTATTGTAACTGATATTGCCGGTACTACGCGCGACTCGATATATCACAGATACAATAAATTTGGAATGGATTTTTATCTGATTGATACTGCTGGAATACGAAAGAAAGGGAAAGTTAGTGAGGATTTGGAATATTTCTCCGTAATACGTTCGATAAGAGTGATTGAAAACGCAGACGTATCTATATTGATGATTGATGCTACGAGAGGGATAGAAAGTCAGGATATGAATATCTTCACACTAATTCAAAAAAACAGAAATGGATTAGTTGTGTTAGTAAATAAATGGGACTTGGTGGAAGACAAGAGTAACATTGCTGTTAAGACGTTTGAAAACGCTATCAGACAAAGACTTGCTCCTTTCACAGATTTTCCAATTGTTTTTGGATCTGCAATTACCAAGCAGAGAATATTAAAGGTTATGGATCTTGCTAAAGAAGTTTACAATAATAAGAAAAGAAGAATCCCTACTCATAAATTGAATGAGGTAATGCTTCCTATTATTGAAAATACTCCACCACCTTCAATTAAAGGTAAATTTGTTAAAGTTAAATATATTACACAACTTCATAACACGAGTGTACCTTCGTTTGTATTCTTTTGTAATCTTCCACAATGGGTAAAAGAACCCTACCGTAGGTTTATTGAAAATAGGATGCGTGAAAACTGGAATTTTAATGGAACCCCCATCAATATATTCTTTAGGGAAAAATAAATCTTATAAACCGATGGATTAACAAAAATATTGCGTTAATTTGTATTACTTTTGGTGTTAAAGTGATTGTAAAATCTACTATAATATCATAAAAGAGGATAATTTGAAATGCATACTTCCGACCCGAAGGTCGAGTAAAAAACGAAGGAACAGGGATGAATACTACAAGCAATCTAGAGAACGAAAAACTATCGGTAAACAAAGTAGAATCTGATACTAACCAACAGTATAAATCAACTGAACAGGATATTTCCACATCAGAGTCTCAGTCAGATAACGAATCTGAAACGTCAGTTGAGCTGCAGACAGAACAGGAAACAAAAAATGATATTCCCATAACTGAACCACAGACGGATATTGAACCTGAGGCTAAAGAGGAATTGGCACAACAAGATCAGGTGTCTGAATCTGAATCTGAGCCTGAGCCTGAGCCTGAGCCTGAGCCTGTGTCTGAACCTAAACCCGAACCTGAATCTGAATCTGAACCCGAACAGGAGTCTTCCGCAGAGCTTGTAGATGAACAGGATAAGGAAATTGACTATCATCTGGAAGATGCTCATGAAGAGGATGAATCTGAAGATGATGACGATTTAGAAGATAATACCGATTCGGAAGAACCAGGTGCTGCATTGCTTTCTATAGAAGAAATAATTAATCATTTACAAAATCTGATAGAGAAGGGTACTTTAAAACGCAAAAATGTTGAAGAGTATAAAAACCAGTTTTATCGTTCACTTAGAAATGAGATTGAGACACAAAAGCAAGCATTTATTTCAGATGGTGGAGAAGAGATTGACTTTGTAGCTACTGAACCAAAGATTTTTGTTGAAGGGAAAGAACTATTACAGAAAATTAGAGAAAAGAGGGCCGAGCTTGCTGCTGAAGAAGAAGCACTAAAAGAGAAGAATGTTGCCAGAAAACTTTCTATAATAAACCAGATAAAATTACTTACAGAAACTCAAGGACATGAAGATTTCAATAAGACTTATCAAGAGTTTAAGTCGCTTCAACAGGAGTGGAATGAAATAAAGCTGATCCCTCAGTCAAAAGTGAACGAGTTATGGAAATCATACCAACGTTATGTAGAAAAATTCTATGACCTTGTTCGAATTAACAATGAGTTCAGAGAATATGATTTCAAAAAGAATCTTGAGTTGAAAACTGACCTTTGTGAAGCAGCGGAGCGATTGGATGAAGAGGCTGACGTGATTTCAGCATTTCATCAGTTGCAAAATCTGCATCAGGAGTGGAGGGAAACAGGTCCGGTTTCAAGAAAAGAACGAGAAGAGACTTGGAATCGATTTAAGGCTGCATCAACAAAAATCAATAAAAAATATCAAGCTCATTTTGAAGAGTTAAGAGAGAAGGAAGATGAGAATCTTGAACTTAAAACAGCTATTTGCGAGAAACTGGAAGCAATAGACTATTCTAAGATAAAAACGATTAAAGAGTGGAATAAGAGCGTTAAAGAGGTGCTTGAACTTCAATCGCAATGGCGAAAGATTGGTTATGTTCCCAGAAAATGGAATACCAAAATATATAAACGCTACCGAGCTGCATGTGATCTGTTCTTTAAAAATAAAAATGATTATTATAAATCTCTTCGTGGAGAGATGGAAGAGAATCTTAAGAAAAAGATTGAGCTATGTGAACTTGCCGAGTCAATGAAAGATAGCACAGACTGGAAGAAAACAACTCAAAGCATGATTGAGATCCAGAAGGAGTGGAAATCAATTGGAATTATTCCTCGAAAACATGTGGATAGCATTTGGAAAAGATTTATTACTGCATGTGATTATTTTTTCGAGCAGAAAAAATTGAACACATCAACACGTTACGAAGAGGAAGGAAGAAACTTAGAGGCAAAAAAAGCAGTAGTGCAAACTATCAAAGCAATAGATGAGTCGCTCGAAGCCGACAAAGCATTGATAACACTAAGAGAGCTTATGGATCAGTGGTATTCTATAGGTCATGTACCATATAAACTGAAAGATGTGGCTTATCGTGAATTTTATGATGCTACAGAAGAACAGTTTGACAGATTGAATATTGATAAAGTAGATCGTAAACTGGAAAGCTTTAAAACAAATTTAACTGACATGGCTAAATCAGATAACGCCAAAAATCAGTTGTTTTACGAACGTGAAAAACTTATGCGTCAGTATGATCGTATGAAGAACGAACTACAGACATATGAAAACAACATAGGATTCTTATCAGTTTCATCCAAAAAAGGAAACTATCTGATAGATGATATGAATCAAAAAGTTGAGAAAATTAAGGCAGAACTTCAGCTAATAATTAGAAAAATTGAAGCGGTAGATAAAGAATTGTAAATTGATCATTGCGATGAGAGCAATTTTAATTTTATTATTTACGTTATTATTTACGTTTAACCTTTCGGCACAGTGGGAACCTGCGGGAAATAAATTAAAAACAAAATGGACATCTGAGATTGATGTTTATAATGTTCTCCCGGAGTATCCTAGACCAATAATGGAACGCACTGAATGGCAGAATTTAAACGGATTATGGAGTTATGCAATCCTGCCTGTAGGACGACAGCCTGTAAGCTTTGATGGTGAAATACTTGTTCCATTCGCAATAGAATCCAGTCTTTCCGGTGTACAAAAAAGTGTTGGCAAAGATAATGAGTTGTGGTATCAACGTGAATTTGTTATACCATCAAATTGGGAAAACAATAAAATCATTCTTCATTTTGGAGCAGTAGACTGGAGTGCGGATGTTTGGGTTAATGATATAAAGGTAGGTAGGCATCAAGGAGGTTATACTCCTTTTTCTTTTGATATAACACCTGCACTGGTAAGTAATACAAACACAATTAAGGTGAAAGTATGGGATCCAACAGATGACGGATTTCAACCAAGAGGGAAACAGGTAAAAAATCCAGAAGGCATATGGTATACATCAGTTACCGGTATATGGCAGACTGTGTGGTTAGAACCTGTTCCTAATATTTATATTAAGGATCTTAAAATCACTCCAAATATTGATAATAATACTCTGCTGGTGGAGGCCATTACCAATACAAACACTTCTTCAGTCATAGTAGAGGTAATTGTTAAAGATGAAAATAATGTAGTTGCAACGGGAAAATCAATTAATAGGCAACCTGTTGAGATTGCTATGCCGCAAAATGTGAAGTTATGGTCGCCAGATACTCCTCAACTTTATGATCTTGAGGTTGCTGTTTTTGATGATGGTAAGCAGATAGACAAGGTTAAAAGTTATGCTGCTATGAGGAAGTACTCAATGAAGCGTGACGCGAAAGGTATAGTTAGACTACAACTTAATAATAAAGATCTATTTCATTTTGGGCCTCTTGATCAGGGATGGTGGCCCGACGGACTTTATACAGCACCAACAGATGAGGCTCTTGAGTATGATATTATTAAGACTAAAGATTTAGGTTTTAATATGATTCGTAAACATGTAAAAGTTGAACCTGCTCGTTGGTATTCACATTGCGACCGTCATGGTATTATTGTGTGGCAGGATATGCCAAATGGTGATAATAGTCCGGAATGGCAAATGCATAACTATTTTACAGGTAATGAGAGAATTCGCTCAACGGAATCGGAAGAGAATTTTCGTAACGAATGGAAAGAGTTGATCGATTACCTTTACTCTTACCCCTCTGTAGGAGTGTGGGTACCATTTAATGAGGCGTGGGGTCAATTTAAAACACAAGAGATAGCTGAATGGACAAAAGCTTACGATCCAACACGCCTTGTGAATCCTGCAAGTGGTGGAAATCACTATACAATAGGTGACATTCTTGATCTTCATAATTATCCTAACCCAAGGATGTATCTATATGATGCACAGCGAGCGACAGTTTTGGGTGAATATGGTGGAATTGGATGGGCAAACAAAGAACACCTTTGGGAGCCGGACAGAAATTGGGGTTACATTCAATTTAACAGTTCAGAGGAAGTTACAGATGAATATATCAAATATGCTGAAGAGCTTAAACAATTAATTCGTCAAGGATTTTCAGCAGCCATTTATACTCAAACTACCGACGTGGAGATTGAAGTAAACGGGTTACTTACATATGATCGTAAACTTGTTAAGGTTGATGAACAGAGAGTTAGAGAGATAAATCAGGAAATATGTAATATTCTGAGCCAATAATATTTTGGTTGGGCATAAAATTCATACGATTAATTAGCATTAGTTTTATTAAATCATTCCATATCACAACAAAATATAAAGAGGTAAGAATAATTTCTTACATTTGTCAAGAGAGTAACAAATATAGGCTAATTAAGATTTATTAAAGAGAGGATAAAAAAGAGAGATATGATTAAACTTAATCAAATCTTCTTGTTGTTTATAGCTATTGCACTAATGGGTTGCATGAATAAGCAGCAAGAAACCACTGCGGAACATAAGACTTTGTCGGGACTTATTAAAAGTGATTTCAAAACGCTTTTGAACGGAGATTCAACGGATCTATATGTACTGACGAATAATAATGGTGCAGAGGTGACAATCACAAATTATGGTGGACGCATTGTTTCTGTAATGGTACCTAATCGTGATGGCAACATGAAAGATGTGGTACTGGGTTTCGATAATATCTATAATTATGTAGCAACGAATAATAATTTTGGAGCAACAATAGGTCGATATGGAAATAGAATAGCAAATGGTAAAATAACAGTTGACGGTGTTGATTATCAGCTTCCGCAAAACAATAATGGACATACCCTGCACGGAGGTCCTGAAGGATTTGATAAAAAAGTATTCAAAGCGAATCAGCTTAATACACAGACCTTAGAACTTACATATTTGTCGGTAGATGGCGAAGCAGGATTCCCTGGAAATCTTAACGTGAAAGTAACCATGGTGCTTACTGATGAAAATGCAATTGATATAATGTATGAAGCCGAGACAGATAAGAAAACAGTTGTGAATCTTACAAATCATTCTTATTTTAATTTAACAGGTGACGCAAATAACACTATATTAAATCATATTGTTACAATAAATGCCGATCAGTTTACCCCTATAGACAATACTGTTATGACAACAGGTGATATATTGTCGGTAAAAGGAACTCCAATGGATTTTACAAACGCAAATGTTGTAGGTGAACGAATTGATAATTATGATTATGAGCAGCTTAAATTTGGCAATGGTTATGATCATAATTGGGTTTTGAATACCAGTGGAGATATCTCTCAAGTTGCTGCAACAGTGTACTCACCGGCAACAGGCATTCAGCTTGATGTGTATACGATAGAACCCGGACTGCAGGTATATACTGGAAATTTTCTTGATAATTCTATAGGAAAATATGATGCAGTATATAAAAGAAGAAATGCTATCTGCTTGGAATCTCAAAAATTTCCCGATTCTCCTAATATATCGGAATGGCCTTCGCCTTACCTAGAGCCTGGAGAAAAATATATTAGCCGTTGTATTTACAAGTTTTCAGTTGTAAATTAACAGGATTGTGCCTATGACAGAATATTTATTAAATTTTCTAATTTAGGCAATCATATAAAAAAACATTATTGTATAACTTTTCCTAAATAGGATAGATTAAAATAAGTATTGATGTTTAAACTAAATGCTAAAAAAAGATTAGGACTGATTACGACTTTGTCTTTAGTTGTTTTATTTAATTCATGTGGACTTAAGCAGGAAAGAAATGTTGATTCAGATGATGAATTAATTGATTTAAGTGGATATAAATACGGTATATATGTTGATTCTCTTGATATTGCATATTATTCTATAGAAAGGGGTGACTTACTTTCTTCAATTTTATCAAATATAGGTTTTACCGGAACTAAGATTGAAGAAATATGTAATGTGATGGAACCTTTATATTCTCCAACTAAACTCCAGATAGGTACTAATTATGCAATAATTACAACACAAGATAGTTCTCAGCTTGTTCAATATCTGGTGTTTGAAAAAAATAGAACTGATTTTGTAGTGTTAGATCTTTGCGGTGAAAATGTAACTGCGCATGAATCTACTAAACCAATTACACACCAACGTGAATATGTTGAAGGTACAATTACTTCATCACTTTGGAATACATTAGTAGACGCAGGTGCACCCGTTATGCTGGCATTAAAAATATCTGATATATTTGCTTGGCAAATTGATTTTTTTGACATAAAAGAGGGCGATTCGTTCAGATTAATGTATGATGTTGCATATATTGATGATACTACTTATGTTGATATTGCCTCTATAGAAGGGGTGTCATTTACGCATCAGGGAAAAAAGTTCAGAGCAATACCTTTCGAACAGGATTCTGTAAGAGAGTATTTTGATGAGGAAGGCAATAGTTTACGTAAAGCTTTTTTAAAATCCCCACTTGATTATTACAGGATAACCTCAGGATTTTCTAATTCAAGGCTTCATCCAATCTTGAAGACATATAGAGCACATCATGGAGTGGATTATGCAGCACCTACGGGAACCCCGATTAAAACAATAGGTGATGGGGTAGTTATTGAAAAGGCATATCAAGCAAATGGGGCAGGTAATTATCTAAAGATTAAGCATAATACTGTTTACACGACAACATATATGCATATGAGTAAATTTGCTAGTGGTATTGAAAAGGGCAGTAGAGTATCGCAGGGAGATATTATAGGATATGTAGGTTCGACCGGGCTTGCTACCGGACCACATCTTGATTTTAGAGTACATAAAAACAATGAGCCAATTAATCCACTTACAATGGAAGCACCACCTTCTTTACCAATAAGATCGGAATTACTTGATAGTTTTCTAATGGTTTATGACAGAGTGCTTAATGAACTTGATAGTATGCAATATTCCAGACAACTATATGTGTCTGAATTAGACTCAATTATTTTAAGTAAGGGGGTTTGATTTGTAATATTTGCACCAATCCTTTAACCCACAAATATTACATTTAGGCTTTCTGGCAACACAAATATATCTTCCATGAAGGATTAGCCAATGGTGTGCTTTTGTTAATAAGTCTTCAGGTATATATTTAACAAGTTCTTTCTCTGTTTCGAGTGGACTTTTTGAATTGTTTGTTAATCCAATTCTGTTTGCCACACGAAACACATGAGTATCTACAGGCATGGCAGGCTTATTAAACGCCACGGCCAAAATGACATTAGCTGTTTTGCGACCTACTCCCGGTATTGTTAATAGTGATTCAATATCAGAAGGTACCTCCCCATCAAAATCTCTTAAAATCTTTTTTGCCATACCAACAAGGCTTTTTGATTTATTATTGGGATATGTGCAAGATTTTATATATTCATATATAACTTCAGGTGATGATTCAGCCATAGCACTGGGAGTGGGATAATCTTCAAAGAGCGGTGGAGTAATTATATTCACCCTTTTATCAGTACATTGTGCTGATAAGATTACAGCCACCAACAATTGGAAATTATTTTCATAATGCAACTCTGTTTCCGAAGCTTTTTCATTTTCTATAAACCATTCCAATACTTTCTTGTATAGTTCTCTCTTTGTCATATTATATTTTCAGTTACAATAGCATAAATATTACTTCTGTAGCACTCAAAAGTCGTCTTGTTGGGATTGTTTTTCATTGATTATTTATTACATGAATAGTATGCATAGCAACCAAACAGGCTGTTTCGGTACGAAGTCGCGTATGACCTAAACTGATAGGTTCAAATCCGTTATTTATTGCATTATCTATCTCATCTTCACTGAAATCACCTTCAGGACCCACAAGTATAAGTGCATCCTCACCTTTTTTATATAGTTTAGCTAATGGATTTTTTGGTTTATCATAACAATGAGCAATATATTTCTTCAACTTAAAAGATCTGGATATAAATTCATTAAAATTTACCTGATCCTCAATATCGGGGAGAAAAGATTGCTGTGATTGTTTAATAGCTGATATTGCAATTTTTTGTAATCTCTCTATCTTAATACTTTTTCTTTCAGAGTGAAATGAATTAATAGGTGTGAATTTATCAATACCTATTTCAGTTGCTTTCTCTACAAACCACTCGTTTCTGTCCATTTGTTTAGTTGGAGAAAAAGCAATGTGAAGTTTGAAGTTTTTGATTGAAGGGATTTCGTAACGCCCAAGTATATTAACAATACAAAGCTTTGCATCAGCCTGTACTAAAACACAATTATAAAAATAACCTTTTCCATCAGTAACTGTAAGCTTGTCGCCGCTACGCATCCGCATAACCTTCACACAATGCTGTGACTCATGCTCAGGAAGTTGGTGATTATCATTAATATCAGGACTATAGAAGAGGTTGAAAGACATCTTTTATTGACTCAGGATTTATTTTCTCTTCGGTTTATCTCATCACGTAAACGAGTAGCCAACTCATAGTTTTCCTCATTAACAGCATCAGTCAGACGATGCTTCAAAGCATCTAGACGTAGGTCTGACAACAACTCTTCTTCATCACTTTCACTGTCATCATTAGCTGAATCTTCTTGAATGGGAGATGCCTGTTCATCAAAAATGATAGCCATATTCTGCATAATATCTTCAGTTGTGTAAATAGGTGATTCAGTGCGTATTGCTAATGCCACAGCATCTGAAGTACGTGAGTCTATCCTGTATTCTTTTCCATCATGATTCAGCAATAACTCCGAAAAAAATGCACCCTCCTCAAACTTATAAATTACAACTTCAATTAGTTTAATATTAAGTTCTTTGAAAATTGAACACATAAGGTCATGTGACAAAGGGCGGGGAGGGGTTATTCCCTCCATAACTATTGCAATTGATTGAGCTTCAGGTGTTCCAATAACAATTGGGAGACGGCGAATACCATTTTCTTCAGAAAAAATTAGTGCATATGCACCTGCTTGCACCTGACTGAACGAAATACCCATTATGGATAGCTTTATTCTTTTCTTCTCCATTTATTCTTTTCTTTTATTAATAGTAACATCAAATATAGTGAATTTTAATAAGAAATAATTTACAGTCATATATTATTGAGAAATTAGATGTTTTCGATGCATAATTATTAAAAATATTGTATCTTTGCACTCACAAAATTATACGGTGGTCATAGCTCAGTTGGTTAGAGCGTCGGATTGTGGTTCCGAAGGTCGCGGGTTCGAGTCCCGTTTTCCACCCTAATCTCTTTTTAAAGAGATTTTTTTCTCATAAGGTTAGTTTTAGGTAATCACGTATATAAAATACGTGATTTTTTATTTCTTATACTAAGTCATTAGTGTCCCATTAAAATTGAGACGTTATTAATAATCAAATAAACTTGGCCC
>CAZURM010000051.1:0-13436 GCA_964622945.1 uncultured Proteiniphilum sp. | reverse complement strand
GTATATTTACATGGATCTTATATTCTTATTCCAAACTTTCATAGTCCAACACCCTTCTATCTTATATTGGAATCAAACTGGGGAAATAAGCATTCAACAATGCAGACAAGTACGATGCACCTATTCCTTTAAAGTTCGATACATATAAGAGGTCAATCAAAGTAAGGTCAAATCTCTTCTCACACTTACTAATGATATAATTTTGATAGTTTTTATAGCTGATATCGGAATTAATCCATTATTGTCTTTATTGCCCCATTATGGTTCAATTGGTTCAATTATGGTTCAATACATCCCAACACCTTTTTGTCATCTCTTATTAAAACCATCACGCATTTCATATATTACACTCATTATTTTGCGTGATATGCGTAATTTTTGCGTAATTATTCGTGATAATAAGTTCCTGCACCTGCATCTGATTTCTCCAATAAATTATATTTGTCAACTAATTCTGTCAAATCATTTGATGCAGTTCTCTTGAGATTTACAAGGCTTTTCCCTGGGGTGATAAAACCTCTGCTTGGGTTGATAGTGACACCCCCATAGCTTTCATGCTGTTTCCTAATAGCTATCACAATTCCTCAATCTCCGTCCCCACCCAATCATCCCCATCCAGCACAATCTCTTCTGCTCTATACATCTCCCTTGCTTTATCAATAGCCTCTTGGGCTGATGATGCTTCAATCTCTATTACCCTTGATAGGTGCTCTTGTATTTCTATTTTGTAGGTTGTCATCTCAGATTTTTAATAAACGGTTTAAATGCTTCTTCAAATTTTGGGAGATTATATACAATAAATTCATTCACAGCTAGCCAATCATTTTCATCGTATAGATTAACATCCGACAACTCAAATGTAATCACACTCAATTTATACTCAGGAAGTTCTTTCCATTCAAGAGAATTGCCAAAAGCCTCCTCTATAGCATCCTTATCTTTATAGAGCATATAGAAATATCTTTTATTTGTCTCTTTACTTGAACTAGATATTGTCAAATCAATTCTAGCACACTTTTGATTTATCCCTAATGAATATGAAATACCACTTATTCCACCACCTGCATTTAACCAAGCATTATCTGAAGGACTAACATTTTCAAATAGGTTTGTATCCGTTAATTGTGGCAATATTTGTTTCCAAAAGTTTCTTCTTACTACATAACGTCTGGGTTTTGTTTGATTTTCATTATTAAGAGAGTACTTAATTAACAACTCTTCTTCTAAATCAAATAGAGTGAGCAGTTTTTTCAAAATAGCAAACTTTGTGTTACTATCTGTGTTTGCTTCTATATACCACCCATTAGTTACCTCTTGTGGCATCCTGAAATCAGAAACATTCCTCGATATTTTAAGTATATCTTGATTGCTTAGCAATAATTGAAAATTTTTTTCGTACAAATTTTTAATTACATAAAAGTACATTCTAGCAATTGCTGCTTCTTCAATTTTTGTGTTTTCAAAAATAAAATACTCAAGCTTTTTATGTGTTGGTCTTTCAGCATCAAAAATATTCTCCTCTTCTGTTTCATCCACTTCTTCAATTGTCACATCAGGGTATTCCCATATTTTCAAAAACCTATCGTAAATAATATCGAAGCGTTTTTTATATTTCGCAACATCCCAATTATCTACCTTTTTCAAGTAAGCGTTCAACCACAATCTGCTATAAAAATAACCCTGTTCATTTCCATCAACATTCATCTCCTTCTTATCCAAGAATGATCTGTTGCCCAATGCTCCATTGTTACCAGAGAGCGTAAGGTTTGCAATAGTATTTAAATGCTTCTCTTTAAATGCAAAATACTCCTCTGGTGATAACTCTTCTGCCCATTTTTCACTTGGGTTTTGAGGAAATATATGCTCAATTGTAATGTCTTCTATGCTTGTGTTTACATACTCTCTATTGTTGAAGTTTTCCAACATCTCAAACATATAATTTTTATTTTTAGCTTGAGTATTATACAAGTCCTTATCCTTTAGGGCAGTTCTCAGCTCCTCGTTAGTTGGAAATTTACCTCTCCCTCTCTTTCTAAGCAAAGCTATGGCTACAGACTCATAATATTCTTCAGTATCTACTTCAGAATACAATGTCATGAAAATTTTATTCAATGAGTTCGTTGGCAATCCAACAACAAATCTTCGCCAAGTATAACTTTGAATCAATTTTAAAACCTTTATCAACTCAGCCTTCTCAATTAAACCATTATCTGCATCCTCAAACAATTGAAGTAAAAAAGGATAAGCTACATTAATTTCCAATCGATTAATATACTCCATTTCCTTTCTTATATCTGTATCTTTAATTATAGATGGATTTATAAACTTCTTATAATGAACCGACAATGATTTTATATTTTCCAACTCTTGATGATAAGCTTCATCTTTTCTATTTTCATAAAGGTTTTTAAACTCCACATATACCTTGCTTTTGTTAGGTATCTTTTTATTGCGAAGCGTTAAGTAATCTCTAATGTAATCCGAAACCTTTGACTGTTTTCTTACAATATCTCTTGCATTCTTTTCAATAGGATTCCAAATAGTTTCAAATATTCTATTTTGCTCTTCAGGGGGCAAATCCATTAAAATGAAATTGCGAATTAAATCTGATTGCGATAAATCTAAACCAGTCGAGTTTAAACTTTCAAATATACGTTGTGGATCATCCTTGTCACGTTCCAATGATATTTCCACAAATATCAATCTATTCAACCCATTCAATATTGTTTCAAAATTGTCTTTATTCACAATGTTTTTAAAGTAGTTGAAGTTTTCAACAACATTCGAATATTCGTCAAATTCAGCTTCTGTGCCTAAAACAATAGATTTAAAAGCTGTTGAATTCGCATCTGTTTGTTTTAGCTTCAATTTGCTTGTTTCGTTCATTACAAATTGATTTGTTAAAAACATTTTGTATAATCTTTCAGCATTGTGTGCATCACCATTTTCTTTTGCAAAACGGTATAGAGCCACATATAAAATATTGATTGTTGTTAGTCGCTGCTGACCATCTATAATAACTAATTCTTTTACTTCACCAACCATAAACACACCTTCATGTATAAAAACAATACTTCCAATGAAGTGACTTCCTTCATTCTTTGCTCCTACTGAGATAATGTCATTCAACAATACTTTACACTCACTATTTCCCCAATCATAATTACGTTGGTACACCGGAATTACAAACTGAACATTGGGTGTTTGTAAAAACTCATTTATCTGTAACTGTTTCGCTATCATACCTATATGTTTTTATGCGTTATGTATTTTAAAATACCTTTACTTTTTCATAGTAAGAAATTGAAGCTATATTATCATATTTATCTCTATTAAGTTCAAAACTAACACCTATTATCTTAACAGAGCCTATAGACAAAATGATACAAGATAGATTATATTACACAGACTTTCCAAATCCTGAAAACTCTACTAAATAAATATAACCTATCTGTCTTGCTTTCTCACACCACCTTATTTTATAATCACTTCCATGCTTTTCGTCATAATCAAGGGTTTCTTGGTAAGTATACCTGTAAATCCCTGAAACTGTAAAATTCTGCAATGAATTACGCCCTATTTTACCCATAGTGTAACTTGTTAATTTACCAACCTGCACTTGTTTTGTCCCGCCATCATAATTACATAAAACACTCCCATTATTAAGAACTACGATAGGGTCTCCATGCTTTATATCTCTTTCGATCCTTTCAAAATTCTTGTTGAAATTAAATTGTTGTGCTCCCCATGAAATAAAAAACTTATCGTATCCTGATTGTATTTGAACTCCCAAACTACTGATAACTCCATTTGAGTGTTTAAACTTCTTTCCTTTGAGTAATGCTTTCTCACGTTTCCACATTATAAATACTAGCCTATATCTCGCTCTTGTTAATGCAACAAATAGCAATCTTCTTTCCTCTTCAATTTCATCTATAATGTCTAAATCAGTTTGGCGTGGATTTTCTTTTGTTGGTAGATTAGTGAATGAAGGTGGAATAATTACAGCATCAAACTCAAGCCCTTTAACTTTATGCATCGTTGTCAATACAACTTCTGTTTTCTGTTCTTCAGGAGCAACTTCTCCATAATGTTTATAATAGAGTTGACTTAATTGACCATCATCTTTTCTACTAATCTCTTCAACAAATTCCACTAAATCACTATACGTTGAATTTTCTTCGAGATCACTTATAAATTCTAAAAGCAAACATTCAAAAAAGTCTAAGTAATATATGTCCCATTTCGGGAATGATTTAATTATATCTTTTTTCCTTAGTCGATACTCATTAATTATATCCTTTGATATCCTTTGATTTAAATCTTGCTTATAAAGATCAAGAACCCAAGCAACTTCTCGAATTCTTGTAAACTGCTCATTTTCCCCCTGTATTCTTATCCTTATATCTTTTATATCTGCACTTTTAATCCTATTATATGCCCAATATACTTCTCGATTAGTTCTAAACATTATTGCTACCTGTCGAAACTTCTTGTTAGAACTTTCTGGATGTGGTTCCTCTAAAACAGTTTTAAGCTTTTCCAACCAATTTACTTTTTCTACTTCGAAGTCTATTTTCTCACAATATTTTTCTATTTTCGTCATTTTAACTGGATCTAACGAAGTAAAACCGAACCTCTCTTTGTTTTTCGAAAGTATCTCTTCACCTAAAGTAAGAATATCAGGATATGACCTGAAGTTTTTACTAATTCTGTGAATAACAGGAGTGTAAATTCTTTCAAAATCATCGTAATTTTTCTTAGGACTTCTAGTGCCATTTTCTTTTAATCTTTCATATCCATAAATGCTTTGGTTAGGGTCACCAATAACAGTAGTTGATGTGCTTTGGGGATTTGCAATTTGTTTCATCAACTCTAATCTTTCATTTGTTACATCCTGAAACTCATCTACAAATACATATTTGATTGTTCCAAGTTGATTACTAATTAAACCAGGTTGACTTTTTGCGATTTCAATAAACTTTGGTATCCATTCATCAAAATCTAAATCACGAATCAATTCTCTCAAACAGTATTTACAAAAACCATGAAATGTGAAGACCTTTAATCTCCCTATAATATTAGCATATCCCAACGAAGTAAACAGCACTGTCAACCTCTCTTTTAGTTCAAGAACAATAGCTCTATTATATGCCAAAACAAGAATGTTTTCAGGCCTTATATTTTCAGTATGAATTAATCTTGCAACCCGAAGAGTTAACGTATGAGTTTTACCCGTACCAGGTCCTGCTACTACTTGCACATTCTTTGTTATATCTTCATCGTATACGTTTTTTTGTTCTTGTGTCAATCCATCATATGCCTCTTGTAAAGCTTCATCACGAAAAGCTCTCAGTGTTTTATGATCTTCACCAAGATACTTTATTAACAGATCCATAATTTTATTAGAATCGTCACAGCTAAAATATTTTGAAATAAATTCGTTTTTTTCTTTTTTTGTTTCAATGCTAGATAAACACTCAAGAGCAATTAATCTTAACTCTCTTAGTTTTTGAGTTTTATCAAACTCATCATATATTTTTCTGTCTAATGAATTAGCTTCTCTATGTAGAATCTCTTTTGTAGATAGCATAAATAACTCTACACCCATGGGTATAAAAGTTCCCTCGTAATGCAGGTAACCCAACCAATTAGCAAATAGCAAAAGGTTCTCAATATATTCGACATCTTTATTTTCTAACTTTAATTGAATAACCAGTTGAGATGCATTGTACCTTTTTCCTTCATCACCTTTGCTGATAAAATTTTGTGTTACTAATTTTAAAAGTGCTGACAAATCTTTCTTAAAATCTATCAGAAAATTTCTCCAATTCGCCTTTTCTTTGCATCCATTATAAACTACCTGAACAGTTTTAGGGTTTTGTCCTTCTTTATCAGTGATTAAAGTTTGATGCCTAACTTTTGGAATGAAATCAACAAGCGTAAAGGCAAACTTAACTTTATTCTTCTTAAAATCCTTTTGTTCTCTGTCAATTCTGTTTTTCGACTTACTCGTAAGTAAGTAATTATTCTCTTTTTCAACAAACCAAGGCAATGAATATTCATTGATAATTTCTTCAGCTACAATTCTTTTTTGCTCATCTATATAACTGCCTTCAAACTGCCTTTGTTGCCTTGTTTTTGTAAGATTCATCAACTCTGTTGAAAAATCAAAAACAGCTTCAATAATCGGATGATTAGGTTTCTTTGTGCTATCAATATAAAAATACTGCAATTCATCCATCTTCTTTTTAGTTGGATATATAATCAACTCATTCTCGTAGGTAAATATCTTTTTCTTGTGAGATTTAAATATCAATTTTAAAAGATCAGATGTGTTTGAAAGTTCAGTTGCATTAATAAGTTTATTCAGCTCTATAGAAACTGACTCAGCACTTTCTCCTTTAATAATCCATGCTTTTTCAACTTCCTCAATGAGCTTCCTATGTGTTTCACTTTCAATTTTATTATCAGTAGGTTTTTCAAATCTACTAAACTCTAATTGACCAGGAGCATAAAAACCAAGATTTATTCGTTCTAGTTTTTCAAGCCAATACAAGCTCAGCCTTAACATTTGGTTTTTGTCCTGAATGTTATCAAATTCAGCAGTCTGACTTAATATATTAAATGGTAAAACAATTGACTTTTCACTTTGTGTTTCAAAGTCTCTAAATTTTGAATAGTACGCTTGTATTGCTTTGTAAACAGAAACTAAATTACCCCAAGTAATTCTGCTGTTCTGCAAAAGGGTTTTTATTCTACCAAAATCACTTTTTTCATAAAAACATTTAGCTTCAATAGGGTTCTTTATTGAAAATCCTGCACTGCTTAGTTGTTCTTCATTCCTTCCTGCTCTACCAACTTCTTGCAAATAGTCTTCTAAAGTTCCTGAAGGTCCAAAATGATACACATAGTGGATGTTAGAAATATCCATTCCCATACCAAATGCTTTAGTAGCAAGTAATATGTTTTTATCACCCTTTTTATATGCGTCATAAACTTCTTTGCGTTCATCTGCATTCATCCCCCCATGAAAATATGCAACTTTACCCGTAAACGATTCATTATTAAAAGCTTCATTCAATTTACTTTCTAAATGATAAACGTTCTCTTCTGCATCTTTTCTTCTTCTCACAAAAATAAGGCAAAGACTTTTTTCAGGGTCAAAATTTGCTTCATAAAGAGAATTTGCAATTTGAGACAACTTATCATTCGAATCTTCACACGACTCAAAACCAATAGATATATGTTCTCGTAGAGGATTATATGCAGTCTTATAATTATCTAATCGTGTTATAGAATTATTAAATCTACTCTGAAAGTCATTGTAAATCTGATCAGATGCAGTTGCTGAAAAAAGGAGTAGCGGAGATTTACTTATAGATTTTTCTTTAAGAGCCATGTTTACTTTTGCGCTATTCAAATAGTCAGGTCTGAAATCTAGCCCCCACTGCGAAACACAGTGTGCTTCATCATATACAGCATATTCAAGTCCTCCATCATTTTCCAAGCGCATTTTTAAAGCATTTATAAATGACCTTGATCGAAACCTCTCGGGTGTTATATAAAGCAAAAGAGTTTCCCCACCTGCAATTCTACGATAAATTAATTGTATATCTTTTCTATCACTATTAATGTAATCAACACTCCCGTAAAACTTAAGCTCCCAAAGTTTATTTACTTGATCTTCCATTAACGCTTTCAATGGCGTAACAACAATGGTCAATCTACCTGTTATACTACCACGATATAAAGCTGGAGCTTGAAACAAAATTGATTTCCCTCCACCTGTTGGAAGTGTTACAAGAATATTTTTATCTGCAAGTAGAATTTCATTCAAATAATCGTGCTGATAATCATGCCATTCATAGTGTTCAACTGTCAGTTGATTAGGCTTCGCATCTTTCTTCAGAAAAATATAGCGCAATGCATTTTTTGTTTCTTCAATATCTATTTTTATCTCTTCTTCAGGTATTGGAGAGGGAAAATAAGATTTTAAAGCTTGATAATCTTCTTCATACTCCTCATTATCGCTCCATATTGGTAAAAACTTCTTAGTCGCTTTCCATTCTTCTTCAAGACCAACAAAGTCACCCAAACGACTATCGGTAAGCCAAACTGTTGAATTTTTATCAGCAGCATGAAAAAGCCATCGATAATAATCAATAATCGGTTTATGTATTTTCAATAATACAAAAATATCTTTATTAGATGAGAATGTGTTTTCATTATCAGCATTGTCTTCACTTTCATCGTCATGATCAGCTTCTTTTTTAACAGTTTTTTGTGAATCATCGTTTTTATACTTCAAACTACTTTCTGCAGTCTCTGCCTGATCCAAAAACCCAGTACCTTTAGAGATAAACCACTTTTCTTCTAAATCAAAACTATCGAGAATAAAATTGAACCCATTTAAATCTTCTGATTGTACTAACTCAGGTATTTGGTCTTCTACAATGATCAATAGTTTATTTCTGGTAAAATTCTTCATTAATAAGTCTACTTGTCGTAAAAGCGATGCTCTAAAGTCTGGAATATAATATCCAATTGCAGTAAAGTAATCATATAGTTTTTGCTTTTCACTCTTTTGGTTAATTACCAAAACTGTTGGCTTGTTGCTCCTAGCAATAATATCTTTTATCAGGATACTTTGAAAAGTCCAATAACGGTCACGGTATCTTGTTTCCGGATTATATCGAGTAATAGAAAGTTTCGCTGTACGTCCTCTTGGAATTACATAATTACAATTTTCTTTTAGTAATTTGTCTTTTGAGAAAAAAGATTCAAATACATTTGCTTCTCCTAATTTTGATTTCAAAAGCTTTTTGAAGTCATAATTACCCCAAATCTGAAATGTATCAAAAGATGTTTTTTCAATCCAAAAGTAATCAAAGTAATCAGCAATATTATTTACATTCAGGTTCGTTAAATCATCACGATTTATCTCTACTCGGCTTTGCCCTCCAGTAAAGTGCATCCAAAAAGAATCATTGTTTAAACGCTCTTTAAAGATTGTATAGTCCAATGTTTTTAGTAAAGTCTTTTGAGAGACTGATATTAAATCACTCTCAATTATAATCACTGAACGATCTATCTCCTCTACTTGTGCTATTACATCAATCAATTTGTCTGCAGAAAAACAGAAATGATTTTCAGATTTAGAATTAAAAACAGACTCTTCGGTTATATACTCTATAGTTACATTTTCATCTACCAATAATTTTATTCTGCTCGGGATGTTTGCATAAATCGGTTGTTTATTTTCTATGCTACATTTTTCCAAGTATAATTCCAAAAGATATTTTTCCATGCCTCCATCAGGCAAACTAGCCACTTTATCTTTAGACACTATAATAGTATATTGATCCTTGTCTCCTACAAACTCAACATTAGGAAGCTCTGCTAGCAATGGGTAAAACTCTTTTGGAGATATAATAATGGCTGGTTTAATGGCATTCTCAGCAATAGAGTATTTCAACTCTTCAGATTTTGAACTTCCTACCTCCTTAGTCATAAAATAATCACGACCCTCTTTTTCTAATAGCCGATAAAGTTCAATAGAGTTGTTCGTAATGTTTTTCCGTAATTGAGATAGGTAATTATAGAAGTTACCATCAATAAATTTCTCAATTTTATCAAACTGATTTTTTGGTATATGCAGTAAGCGAATTATCTGATTGGAAAATAAGTTTAATGTATGCCTTACATCATCCTTTGCATTGTGCTTAGTATCCAAAGCAAAGCTTTTAAGGGTTGGAGATAAAATAGTTTCAAGAAGAATGGTGTCTACTACTGCAATTTTCTCAGGAAACTCAATCGCATCCTTTAAGATTGGAATATCAAAGAACTCAATATTATGTCCTACCAAAAAAGAGTTTGGTAAAGTAATTAACTCTTTAAATTGAGATAGTAATTTGTTGATATTTCTTTCTATAGTTGCATTTCTAATTTTTCCATCGTAATTAAAAGCAAACTCATCTATAGTATATCCATTAGATTCAATGTCAAAAATAAAAAAGTTAGAATTGTTAATTAATGAATAAACGACCTTGAAAATATCTTTGTAGTATGCTTGATAACTCAATCCACTATCTAATTCCATGTTGATGATAGAAACTTTATCAATCAACGAAAATGGAATCAAATTACTCTCAATTGCCACAACTGAGCGATTTTGCTCTTCCATCAAAATTTTAGCATCTATCAAATTGTCAGGTGAAAAACAGAGATGAGTGCCGTCTTGAATATTATCAACAGATTCTTCTGTGATAGATTCAATAGATACATCTACAAGTAACAACTCTTGAATTCTTATGGGGATATTTGCATAAACGGGTACTCTTCTTTCCCTTTTACATTGGTCAACATATCGTTTCAAAAGATATTTTGCAACGCTTTCATCAGGCAAATTATCCACTTTAGTTTCTGAAATCACTTTTGAATATTCACTTAAATCACCAGCAATCTGTACACCAGGAAGAGTAGAAAGTAAAGGAAAAAATTCTTTTGGCGATATAATAATTGCTGGCGTGCTTGCTTTTTTAGTTATGATATCTTTTGCCCTCCCTGCATTTATACCCCCTATCTCTTTACTCCTGAAAACAACATCTCTGTTTTCCTCACAAACCTGATAAAGCTCAGCGGAAATCACTGTAATATTCTCTCTAAGGTAATATACGAAGTTATAGAACCTTGCATCTATAATCTTCTTTATACCATTAAACTCACTTTCTGGGAGGTGGAGTATTCTAATAACTTGGTTTGTTAACAGTTTAAATGTTTCCTCAACTTTACCCTTCAAGTTATTAGGTGTTTCAAAGTCAAAACTGTCTTCTAGTACAGGAGATAAAATATTTTCCAAGAAAAGAGTATCAACTATTCCTATATTATCAGTTACCCCAATCTCTTTCTTGAAAAAATGAATGTCATGCTCCTCTATATTATGTGCAACCAAAAATGACATTGGTCTCGATAATTTATCCTTAAACAAATGCAGATATTCATCTAAATCGCCCTCTATATTTTCATTTAAAAACTCTTTATTGTAAATGAAAGCAAATTCCTCTAATGCATGTTCATTAAAGTCGAAACCATAAACAAAAAAGTTTGATTCTTTAATTAAAGATTGAATTAGGTTGAATATGTTGTTGTAATATGTTTGATACTTAAATCCACTCTTCAATTTAAAGTTGAAAAAAGCTATTTTATCTGTTAATGAAATTGGAATAGAATCACTCTCAATAAGTAAAACTGAGCGGTCTAAATTATCTGTTTTGGCAACAGTATTAATAAAATTGTCTGGAGAATAACAAAAAATATTTTCCGATTGTGAATTATAAGTTGATTCGTCTGTTATAGATTCTATAGCTACATTTTTATTTAGTATTTCCTTTATTTTATTAGGAATGTTCTCATAAATCGGCGCTCTTTTTTCTAAGTTACACTTCTCAATGTAAAGCTGCAAAAGATTCTTTACAACACTTTTATCTTCCAAATTTGTCAATTTAGATTCAGAAATCACTCTTGAATAGCTATCATTCTCACCAACTATTTGAATGTTTTGAAGTTCAACAAGTAAAGGGAAAAATTCTTTTGGAGTAACAAATATAACAGGTTTATTTACATTTTCAGAGACAAAATCTTCTAAATCTTTTATTTTCAAACCTCCTATTTCTTTGCTTGTAGAGAAAACATTCCTCTTATTCTCAAACAGCTGGTATAGCTCAATAAAATTGACCGTAATATTTACGCGCAGCTTATTTATAAAGTCATAGAAATTAGGTCCAACAATTTTCTCGATTTTTTTAAACTTGTTTTTCGGAAGATGAATTATACGAATTATTTGATTAATCAATAAATCCACTGTTTCTTCAATCTTAGTCCGCTCAACACAATTTGCGTCAAAGCAAATATTTTTGAGCGTTGGCGATAAAATATTTTCCAGGAAAAGTGTATCAACTATTTCTGTATCATCAGAGAGTTCGATTTTATTCTTTAAAAACTGGGTTTCACTCTCCCCTAAATCATGACTAGCTAAAAATGACTTTGAAGTAGATATAGAATCCTTCAATAAAAGTAAGTATTCATCTATATCTTTTTTCAAAGTTGCCTTTAAAATACTTCCGTTGTGGATAAAAGCAAACTCCTCTAAAGTGTCATCATTAAAGTCAAGGTCAACAGCAAAAATGTTAGATTCTCTTATTAACGTTTCAATAGCTTTGTATATATCTCTATAATACGTTTCATAATTTGCATTATCCTTCAATTCTAAGTTGATAAAAGAAATCTTGTCAGTTAAAGAAACAGACTCAATTATTTTTGTTTTTATTTCATCAGAAACATCATTATAAATCTCTTTGTACTCCTCAACACTTAACACTTCAATAATAGAATATTCCCACAGAAAAGCCTTCAAAAATGCATTTTTAGTTTTTTCTCCCCATTCTTTTATAACTCTTACTACTTCACACTTCAAGTCCTCATCATCATTAGATAAGATGAAGTATAGAAACTCTTGAAATAAATCTCTCTTTAATGCTCTATTGTTTTCATTTTCTATTTGCTCAATCTCTCTCTTAATAACAGTGACAATAGAATCGTCAGGCAAAACTCTCAAGATATTTTTCCCTATATGTCCTCTGTTATATGTTAGATACGACTCCTCTAAAAAAGAATAGTCAGATTCAAATTCTGATAATTCATGCAAATCAACAGCTTCATATTTGCCAGGTTTGCTTCTTGAAGGAATTAATTTAAATACAGCTATTTCACCCTCTACTATGTTAGTAGTAATGAGTTTAGAAACATGAACAAAGTAATCTACATCATCATCAAAGCATGTTACAAAACCAAAACCTCTTGAATGGTTAAAATTCTTCAACTCGCCAATTTGCCATAAACCTATAGGCTTTTTTTTCACACCTCTTAATTTTTCTTTTTTATTCTCTTTCAAGGCATTGCTCAATTCACTAAAGCTGTTTAGTGTAGTGCGCTTTGACTTAGAGGTTAGTTTTCTATACTTGCTCATTCAATTCATTTAAAATATTGTATATATCTTATCAAAGTTCTCTTCGCTTATCAAGTCAAAATTGCACAGAAGTTGTAAGTCATCGCCCACTTTCTCGTTCTCTATATATATTCTAACTGTATTAGGACTAATAGACCTATACTCTTTGTCTTTTGAGCCATCAAGAATGGCATCAAAATATACTTGCTTGATGGGAAGGTAGTGGCTGTTTTCTTTGGTCTTTTTTGGTTTGATTGTCATGGTTCGGTGTTTTCATAATAAATTTTATTTTCTTATTAGTCTAGCAATATGCCTTTTTGCATCAGCATTTGATTATTAGAATAAAAAGGAACATCTGTATTACCCAATACCGATGCAGGAATGTTTACCATTTCATTTAAGTTGTCCATTGGCACAATAACTGTTTTTG
>CAZURM010000050.1:9755-13675 GCA_964622945.1 uncultured Proteiniphilum sp. | reverse complement strand
TTTATGTGTGAAGGTTAAGCTAATTGAGAAATTTTATAGATGAGAATACTTTGTATTTGAAAATTATAAATATATTTGTAGGTAGTATTAGACTAAAAATCACGCAATAATAAATAAATGATGTAATACAGAATTACGAAATATATAATCATGTAGTACAAAATCACTAAATCATATTATAAGAATCACATAATTAATCACATTATAAAAAACCAAAATTATGAAAAAAGCAATATCAATCCTTACACTATTTTCATTGATATTTATTCTTACCAACTGTAGTAGTGATAAACCTGATAACTTACCAGTATCTTTAAATGGTTCTGCAGCCAAATCTTTTACTCTTATTTCTGCTGCCAACGCTACTCAGTCTGTTGAAGTTACTTTTAACTTGAGTGATTTCTCAGGTATTTCAGAATATTTGAAATATGTGGGAAAGGGCGATGTTTTGGCAACATCGTTTATAGAGGTTTCAGGTATAACTTCTTCACAGAGTGTAAATCTTACTAATGTTAGTTTGGAAATGAAGAGTGATAGAAAGAAGACTCTTAAATTGAATGATATAGATTCAAATACAAAAATAATAGCTAATACAGCAAGTGAACTGGTGTTCTTACAAAATATTATGGATGAGATAGTTGGTAGTCGTAGTAAATCTTCCACTGTGATATTGAAGTACACACCGACAACAAACATGACTAATGAAAGTAATAAATTAACTATTCACTTCAACACTCAGTTTACCTTCAAATAAAATCTTTAGAGGAAAGTATATGAGGCTGAACTTCTAAAAATTTATTTACCCAAGTATAATGTATTTACCATCATGCTTGGGTAAGTTTTTATTATGATAGGACTACCAGCTCTTCGTTGAAAATTGTAATATTTTCTATGTGATTTTCATGTACGATATAGGTGTTTTCTATTCCAACAGCACCTATGCCGGGTAGTACAAATTTAGGTTCCAGTGCAAACGCCATTCCAGACTCGAGAGTCTCCTTAGAGCGAGGAGTAATAACCGGAGGTTCGTTGATTTCAAGTCCTACTCCATGTCCAATAAATTTAGCTTGATGAATGGTGCCCATGAAATAGGGCTCTAACTTGTTTGTTTTCACTATCTCATCGGCTAAGAAATAAATTTCAGAGCAAAGTGTGCCGGCTTTAGCAAGTTTTATTACAGCTTTATGAATATCAATAGAGACCTCATGAGCTCTGTATGCAATATCGGGTGCATGCTCGATAACAAAAGATCGGGTCATATCATCCATATAAGGTTTATAATTTCCTGCCATGTCAACCATTAACGTTGTTCCAGGCATGAGAGGTTTACCATTTGCACCTAATGGCAATAATGGAGAAATTCCTTTGCCACCTAAAGCATAGTCATAAGGAGAGGTCGCCTGAGCATTATCTCCCGCAAGCATACTACCCATAAAAATGTCCATATTTTCGCCAAAAGATCTAAAAATACCAACGGATCCATGAAGCCTCATCTCTCTTTCTATCTCTATTTGCAGCTCTAAATCGCTCATCCCTTTTCTATAAAGAGATGGTATGAGTTGATATAATTTAGTATGAATCTTCGCTGATTGACGCATTTGTTCGAGCTCATATTCAGATTTAATAGATCTAATTTTTCGCAGCTTACCAGAGATATTTATAAACTCAGGCATATTAAAAGCAGCTTTTAGCCTGTCTGCTGCGCTTAATGTGAGTTGTTCTCCTTCGATTAATATTTTTTTGGGGAGAGGTAATCCTGCTTCTTGCAACAGATTGGGGATTTGTTCCGGCTTACGAATAACGATAACCCTATCATCATTAATATCTGATGGCCGTCTTACAAAAAGGATAGACTTGTTATCAGCAGTTATATATAGATAACCATCAAAGATAAATCCACAAAGCCAATACTGATTTACAGAAGATGTAATGATGCAAGCATCAGCATCTTTTTTTCTTATAATATTTTGTATTTTCTCAAACTTTAAGTTTGTTTCTTCTTGAGTAGGTTTGTTCATATTCTGTTAACTTTAAAATCAAATATACTGCTTTTTGTAATAAGAAACTTTATTACACATGTTTTATTTGGTCAGATTTTCTCTAAAAAAACATTAATCATTTATAGTAGATGTTCCATTCAAAAGAATTTACTTTATCTTTACAAAAATATAGTTGGGGTGTTCATAAAGAGCCAAGTGTATAGAAAAATTTTAATAGTAGAAGATGATCATTCTTTCGGCTCGATGTTAATGAAGTGGTTCGAAAGAAATGGTATTGCGGCAACATTGTGTACTGGCATGTTGTCCGCAAAGGAAATACTGTTAGAGTCTGATTCATTTGATGTTGTATTGTCTGATCTTCGACTGCCTGATGGTGATGGTATCATGCTACTATCGTGGATAAAAGAAAAATACAAATCTATGCCCGTTATAATTATGACAGGTTATGGAGAGATTCAAACAGCTGTATCTGCAATTAAACTTGGAGCATTTGATTTTTTAGAAAAACCTATTAATCCATCTGTTTTAACACAAAAGATAGAATCTGCCTTTGAGTCAGTCAGAGCCGACAGACAGAATATATCGGCAAATTTAAATAAATCACAAACAAGTGAGCAGGGTGTAAAAAGGCAGCTTACTGAAAGTGGAGTGAAAATTGTTGAAGGGAAAAGTCCCTTTTCAAGGCAAATGTATTCATACATTGATCTTGTTGCACCCACACAAATGTCGGTTATGATTGAGGGCGAAAGCGGTACTGGTAAGGAGCACGTTGCTAGGATGATACATAGGCGAAGCAGTAGAGCCAATACTCCTTTTGTTGCAGTTGATTGCGGCAGTCTTTCCACGGAACTTGCACCCAGTGAATTATTTGGTCACAAAAAAGGTTCGTTCACTTCTGCTATTGAGGATAAAACGGGTTTTTTTCGTGATGCAAATGGGGGGACTCTATTTCTTGATGAAGTAGGTAATTTACCCTATGGTGTACAGATGCAGATGTTGAGATCACTTCAGGAGAAACGAATCCGTTCAATTGGTACATCTGTAGATATAGAGGTTGATGTGAGAATTATTACTGCAACAAATGAAAATCTGGAGCAAGCAATTTCAAAAGGAAAATTCAGAGAGGATCTTTATCATCGACTTAACGAATTTAAGATTAAAGTTCCAGCACTACGTGATTGTGTGGAAGATATAAGACTTTATGCTGATCATTTTAGGGAGGAAGCTAATATTGAGTTAGATAAAGATGTCAAATATATTAATGGAGAAGCAATGGAAAAGCTTGAACAATACCATTGGCCGGGAAACCTTAGGGAGCTTCGCAATGTGATAAGGAGGTCAGTTTTATTCAGTTTAAGTAATGAAATCACAGTTAAAAATCTTCCTATCCTCAACGAACCAATCCAGAAGATAAAATATGATGTTGACATAGAACTTTATACTAAGCCAGAAAATGAAAAAGAGAAAATAATTAATGCTCTTAATATGACAAATGGGAATAAAACTAAAGCTGCTATTTTGCTTAATATAGATAGGAAAACACTTTATAATAAAATTCACTTATACAATATAAAACTATAAATAGTCTCTTTTAACACCTTCTGCGAACTCTTTTATCATCTTTACGCTTTCAGACAATTCATTTTGCCAGTTCGGATAAGATGACTCATCAAGACTCTTGAGATTATCCACTTTTTTGAGGTTAACAGACAGGTGATCGGCATCTAACTGACTTAAAAAGGGGTGTATTTTATGACATATTTTCTTCACTTCTACAAAATCTCCTTTTTTTATGAGTTGTTCAAGATTCTCTGTTTCTCTAGCTGATGATTCTACAAACACAGACAACACATCTTTTATGTATTGAATGTCATTGCCAAACATAGAAGCAAGTCCCGGAAATTTTATTTTCAACTCTTC
>CAZURM010000050.1:6050-9655 GCA_964622945.1 uncultured Proteiniphilum sp. | reverse complement strand
GCTGTCATAAGCCAAACAGGAATGTTGGTGTCGCGTTTTCTTATCTCTTTTAATATTTCTGAGCCGTTTACATTAACCATTTGCATATCGGTAAATACAATATCGAATGTTGATATGAGACGCATAAAACCCACGATATCACGATTGTTGGCACATAATTTAACCTTAAATCCTTTCTGGATAAGAAAATCTTTAATCATATTACCCAATGATACATCATCCTCAAATATTAAAATTTTATTATAAATATTCAAATTGATATCGCTAAGACCTTTATTCTCCAATGCTTCAGGTATAAAATCAGTTACATGTTTGACAGGCAAACTAATAACAACAGTTGTTCCTTTACCTTTTTCAGAGGAAATATTGATATTACCTTGTAGCGATTCTGTTAAACCCTTGGTAACGTAAAGCCCAAAACCACTACCTTCTGTTTTCAATGGATTCGCCATTCTAGAAAAAGGTTTGAATATCTTTTTTAGATCATCTTTTTCAATGCCAATACCTGTGTCAGAGATAGTAAACAGAACACTGCCATTTTCCCGCTTTTTCAATTCAATATCTACTTTTCCTATTAATGTGTATTTTACAGAGTTGGAAATTACATTAATTAAAATCTGTTTCAGTGTCGTGTAATCAGTTTCAATATAATAAGGCGATACAAGTTGATTGTTGAAGTTTAAATCAATATCCTTATTATCTGTAAACGGGCGAAACATGCTTAATATGTCTTCAACAAGCTCTATTAAATCAAAAGTGCTTTTTTGTAACGAAGCACTCTTTTGTTCTAGACGCGAAAATTCAAGTAAATTTGTGAGCATACTTAAAATATGTCTACCTGAGTTTTGAGCAGATTTCAATTGTTTTTTTCGCAATTCTTTACTTTCTTCGGAATCCCATATTTCCATATATCCCATCATTGAGCTGAGAGGCGTTTTTATATCATGAGAAACGGATAAAAGTAATTTATGACGACTCTCAATAAGTTCTTCAGTTATCTTTTTCTCTTTAGATAAATCAACCCTAGCTTTCTTACCTTTGTTAAGATCATCAGATATCAAGAAAATAATTATCAGTATTAGAAAGATTGAAATTGCACCTACCGTAAGAGCAAAGGAGAAGATTTTTTGCGTAAGCATTTCGCTATTTTCAGTTAACCTTCTCGATGTTTGAATAGTTTCATTGTAGAACTGGCTAATGAGTTTTGATATACTAAGTGAAATATTTTGTTCCGCCAAAACCAATTCACGAATTTGTCGTTCTATTCTATCTATTTGTGATGAGTAAGTTCTTGAAGCCTCTTCAGTTATACCTTTTAAATCAGCATACACTAGTGTGTCGACTCTTGATTCAGCTCTTGCTTCACTTGCAGTGTGTGTAATATTGATAATTGTATCAGGCTCAAACTTAGGGTCAAAAAGGTGCGTGAGGCGACTCCAAAAATCTCTCTTCTCACGCTCACGAAGGACTATTGTAGTGTCGCTACTTGTTGTAACCACAACACTATCATTAACTATAGGTTCAAAAGTTTCCATTCTCTTATCAAGCTCGAGTAATGGACTTTGAGACCTGAGTTGTCCTAGCAACCTGTTGACTATTAAATTCTTTTCTGACAATAGAGAGTCAACATCCTTAAACAGATCACTATGTATATCTTCAGACGAACTGTTTTTAATGATTTCTATCTGTTCAGAGATGTTTTGTGATATTGAATCGTATTGTTGCTGGTAAACTCTACGTGGAGAAACCAGATATTTGTTTAAAATATCTTGTGCATCTTGAATTGAAACAATCAACTGGTTGCTATATGAGAGTATTCTATATGAATTATTCATCTCCTCTTTTTGTGCATCAATATTATTTTTTAGTATTGTTGAATAGAGGAATAAGCCGGTAAAGAAAAGTAGCACTACAAGGAGAATCAATCCAATCTTAATTGAAATTCGATGTTCCGGTGATTTTTTTGAATTCATCTATTTCTATATTTTATTCCTTAATTAGAAACCAAATATACATGATATATTTTAATTGACATAACTGTGTAAAATATATAAAAGTGTGGATTTACATATGATAATTGTGGATTAGTTCTGCGTATTACACACTATTTCCACACATCTTACAAGATTAGCTAATTTGCAATATAATATGTAATATACATATATACAGCTGAATACAGTGTTTTTTTTGAGTCTGTTGATTTTTTTGTACGAAAATTGATAACTATATAATAGGCGATGAGTCGTCAGAAATAGAAAAACTGATTTAGTATTTCATTAATATTTTTATTATTATGAGAAAAATTATTTTATCAATCGCATTTATCGCAACAATTGCTCTAGTGGGTAATTTATACATTGTAAATGCAGCAGAAGGACCTACAATTATGATTTCCCTCCAAGATGATGGTTTCGTAAACGTAGAAATTAAAGATTTGAATGAAAACGTACAGAATGCAATTAATGAAATTGCAGATACATATGACCTCACTTTAGTTCAATACAACAGCGAAATAGATATCACTAAAGTGACCGGCACCAGCAAGGAAGATCAGTCAGAACAAGTATTTTTATTAGATAATGAAGGAAAAGCTGCCGACTTACAAAATGAGTGATGTGGCAAATCTGAATAAGAAACAAAACACTTATATGGTAATTAGGGGAACAAACTACACTATCGCACCTCTATATTTTTTCCTGGTCAATTTATTCTACTTTTGATGACCAAGGATATACAGTTGCCCTTTTAAATGTGATATTTAGGAGGGCAATTTTTATTAATCAGAATTCCATATTTCCCAGGCAGCCAATGCTTGCAACTCAAGCATTTCATATCCATTTTTTGTGAAAGCTCCTTTCTCTTTTCCTTTTTTCAAAAACAGCGTTTCTTCAGGATTATAAATCAAATCGTAAAGAATATGAATAGGTGTAATCATGTTGTATGGAATATTCGGGAAATAGTCGATTTTCGGAAATATCCCTACAGGTGTAGCATTGACAATAATATTATAATCAAGCATGATATTATCTGATACGTCGCTGTAATTGATTGTATTGACTTTGTTGTTTTTATTGCGAGATACATACAACCATTCAATATCGATATCAGTAAATACTTGCGAAACTGCTTTTGAAGCACCACCTGTGCCCAGTATCAATGCTTTATATTTCACATCTGATTTTAAGAGAGGTGTGATTGAATTCTTAAAACCTATATAATCAGTATTGTGTCCGGTGAGTTCGTAAGATTGGATATCTCCAAGTTTACGTGAAATATTAATTACATTTACAGCACCTATTTTTTTCGCTTCATCTGAAATATTGTTCAAAAAATGTAGAACACTTTCTTTATGCGGTATGGTTACATTTAATCCTTTCAGATGCGGGTTTGAGAGAATAATGTTACGAATATCCACTATATCCTCAATCTCAAAATTTAGATATTCTGCATTAATATTTTCTTTCTTGAACTTGTTGTTAAAAAAGTTAGCAGAAAATGAGTGCTTTAGTGGAAATCCAATCAATCCGTAACTGTTCATTTGGCTTTACTTTTCAGCAATATAAATAGTTGTGATTTCTTGAGTAAGTCTTCTTAAGCGGATATTT
>CAZURM010000050.1:0-5950 GCA_964622945.1 uncultured Proteiniphilum sp. | reverse complement strand
CTTTTGTCAATATCTTCGAAGTTACGTATTCCAAATGCAGATATTACAACATCAAACAAATTGTCAGGGAAAGTCATATCAGCACAATCCTGATTTTCAAACTCTATAACCTCTTCCAAGCCGTTAGTCACAACCTTTTGTTTGCCAATTTCCATCATTCCATCAGAGATATCAACTGCTGTTATCTTTTTTGGCTGAAGTATTTTACTTGCAAGAATTGCAAAATCTCCTGTTCCCGTAGCTATATCCAGTATGTGGGAATGAGGATATTTTTTTAATATACTAAGAGCCTCACGTCGCCAATAACCATCAATTCCTAACGAAAGTAATCCATTTAGTTTGTCATAAGTGGGCGCCAGTGAGTTAAACATTTGGGTAATCTGCTCTTTTTTTGGTCGCTCTGAGTCGTACGGGTTAACCGATTCTACTTTATAATTCATTTGTTAAAAAATTGATTACATTGTTTTTTATACGTTCTTCCAGATCTTCAACATCTGCTTTAATGAATTTTTCACCTACAATTTTCTCATATAATTCGATATATCGTTCAGACACACTTAAACAATACTCGTCAGTCATCTCAGGAACTTGTTGTCCTGATAGGCCTTGAAATCCGTTCTCCATGAGCCACTTACGAACAAACTCCTTAGACAGTTGTTTTTGCTCTTCATCCTTATTGAATCGCTCCTCGTATCCATCACAGTAGAAATAACGAGATGAGTCGGGAGTATGTATTTCGTCAATAAGAAATATTTGTCCATTTTTTTTGCCGAACTCATATTTTGTATCCACAAGAATCAGTCCTTTTTCCGCAGCCATTTCAGTGCCACGTTTAAATAATTCGTAGGTGTATTTTTCTAGTTGTTCGTATTCATCTTTACTAACCAATTCTTGAGCAATTATCTCTTCTTTAGAAATATTTTCATCATGCCCTTGATCAGCTTTAGTTGTTGGAGTGATAATTGGTGTATTGAATTTCTGATTTTCGCGTAATCCATCAGGTAGTGGTATTCCACATATTGAACGTGCGCCGGCTTTATAATCACGCCAGGCACTGCCGGTAATGTAGCCTCGTATGACCATTTCAACTTTATATGGCTCACATCGATGGCCAATTGTTACCATAGGATCTGGTGTACCAATCTTCCAGTTGGGTACAATATCAGAAGTTGCATTTAAAAATTTTAATGCAATCTGATTTAGCACCTGTCCTTTATAAGGTATCCCTTTTGGTAATACAACATCAAAGGCAGAGATACGATCAGTCGCAATCATTACTAATACATCATCTCCAATACTGTAAACATCACGTACTTTTCCATGATAGAGGTTAGTTTGATCAGGAAAATTATAATTGGTATTTGTAAGACTATTCATAATTTTTAGTTTTTAATCATCAATATCTCTTTTTTGTTCATTATTGTCTGTGTTAGACTCTTCTAATATCTGCTGTTTTTGAGCAGACGTTTCTTTTTCATAAGCTTCAACTATTCTCTTTACAAGCTTGTGGCGAACAATATCTTTTTTATTAAATTCAACAGTTGCAATACCTTTTATATGACGAAGAATATGCATAGCATGAATTAAGCCGGACTGTTGAGTACGAGGTAAATCAATCTGAGTTATATCACCTGTAATAATCATTTTACCATTAAGTCCCAGTCTTGTTAGAAACATTTTTATTTGAGGTTTTGTAGTATTTTGGGCCTCATCCAAAATGATTACAGCATCATTTAGAGTACGTCCACGCATAAAGGCTAATGGCGCTATTTGTATTACCTTGTTCTCTAAATACTCTTTAAGCTTCAAGGGTGGTATCATATCCTCGAGCGCATCATAAAGCGGCTGAAGATATGGATCTATTTTTTCCTTCATATCACCTGGCAGGAATCCGAGCTTTTCACCTGCTTCTACTGCAGGTCGGCTAAGAATGATTTTGCGTACCTGCTTAGTTTTTAAAGCACGAACTGCTAAAGCAATTGCTGTGTATGTTTTTCCCGATCCGGCAGGTCCAATAGCAAAAACCATATCACTGACATCAAACTCATCTGCTAGTTTTTTTTGATTGGCTGTTCGTGCCAATATTGGTTTTCCGTTTAAACCATGAATAATAAGATTATCTATATTAACTACTTGAGGAGCTTTGCCTTTTACAATATCAATGATATCCTCTTCTTTTAGAATATTCATTTCAACACTGTACTTCTCCAGTTTATGAATCTTCTCTTCAAAACCAACAAGCTCTTCTTCATCACCAACAACTTTAATCACGTTTCCTCGAGCAACCATTCGTAGTTTTGGATATAATGTTTTTAGTAATTGTAGATTACTGTTATTTACACCAAAAAATACAACTGGATCAATATTTTCAAGTATGATAATTCTTTCTATCATTAGTCAATATTAGAAAAATTTATTGTGAACTGGTGCGGTTTATTTTCCTGACCCTCAATAAAATTAATAAAAGCATTATTTACAGACCTATTGCCACCAGGAGTTGGATAGTTACCCGAGAAGTACCAGTCGCCAAGATGGTTAGGACATGCTATATGAAGATCTTCTATTCGTTGAAAAACAATCTGAACTTTTGCTTTAATATCTTTTGAAGTGAGCATTTGTGCAATCTTATTAGAGATGTCTTCATCCGTGAAGGGAGCGTATATATTTTTCACATAATTAACCATATCTTCTTTCTTTTTACGACTCTGCTCTACAGACTTCTCGTAAGTATCGTCAATAACATTTTGCATATCACGCTCTTTAAGTAGTTCAATTGCCGCTTTAAAAGCTATAAATTCACTCATGCGTGACATATCTATACCGTAATAATCGGGATATCTGATCTGAGGAGAGGATGATACAATAATAATTTTTTTAGGCTCTAATCTGTCAAGAATTTTAATAATACTCTGCTTAAGTGTTGTTCCTCTAACAATGCTATCGTCTATAATCACTAGATTGTCTATTCCTCGTCTTAAAGATCCATAAGTGACGTCATAAACGTGTGCTGCCAGGTCGTCTCTGGATGTCCCTTGTGCTATAAATGTACGTAGCTTGATATCTTTGATTGCCACTTTTTCAGAGCGAACACGTTTAGAAAGTATGTAATCTATATCTTTTTTGCTGAGTGTATTGCCTTTTTCAAGTAAGATATTTGCCTTCTTATGATTAAAATGATCTTCGAGACCTTGAAGCATACCATAATAAGCAACTTCTGCAGTGTTTGGGATAAATGAGAAAACCGTATTGTCAAAATCATCATCAATAGATTCAATGATTTTCGGCACAAGAAGCTCACCTAACTTCTTACGTTCTCTATAAATGTCATAATCTGAACCACGTGAGAAGTATATACGTTCAAAAGAACATGGTCTGATTTTTTCTTTTCTCTCTAGGATCTGATTAAGACTTATTTTGCCATTACGCTTTACTACAAAAGCTTCGCCGGGCAGAAGTTCATGTACCTGTTTTTTAGTAAGGTTGAAAGCAGTTTGAATTACAGGACGTTCAGAAGCTACAACAGCCACTTCATCGTCGTAGTAATAGAATGCAGTTCTTATACCCCATGGATCTCTTAATGCGAAAGCATCTCCACAGCCTACCAATCCACATAGTGCATAGCCGCCGTCCCAATTGTTTGATGCTCTTTTTAGCAAGAAAGGTATGTCAAGTTTCTCTTCTATTAAATGGCTAACCTCTTGTCCGTTTTTATTACTCTTCTCTATGTGATCATATTGATACTGAACCTCTCTGTCGAGATAATGTCCTATTGATTCCAGCATAACAAATGTGTCTGCATAATCGCGAGGATGTTGTCCCTCTTTTAGTAGCTGCTGAAACATTTCATCAACGTTGGTCATATTAAAATTACCAGCTAATGCCAAGCTTCTTGAAGCCCAATTGTTTCGTCGCAATAGAGGATGTACGTATGTGAGACCACATTTTCCTGTAGTGCTGTAGCGTAAATGTCCTATGAAGAGTTCGGATGCATAGGGTACCGACTTCTTAACAAACTCTATATCCTTTAGTTGTTCAGCTGTAAAGGCAGTAAATGAAGAGTGCACCTTAGAGAATATTTCTGAAATAGCTCCCGATCCAATGGCTCTTTCTCTAAAAATATACTCATCTCCCGGAGATGCTTCAAGCTTTACGGCACCTAACCCGGCACCTTCTTGTCCTCTATTGTGTTGTTTTTCCATGAGCAGATATAGCTTGTCCAGCCCATATTGCCATGTCCCATATTTCTTGTAATAATAATCCAGAGGTTTTAGTAAGCGTATTATAGCTATACCACATTCATGTTTGATGTTTTCTGCCATTCTATTATAATTGGTCGTTCTTTCTTTAAAGAATATACAAATTTAAACTTTATTAGGGACAAATTCTCTTTTTTATAATCTAATTATTTAGAATAATCTCAAAACTCAATTCAGATATACATTGTTAAGGAGATGTTTTTATTTTATCTTTGTCTATATAAGTTTTAGAACAACTATGAATTGGGAAAAGTTATTATCAGTTAAAAGATTTGGCTTAGAGCATTATGAAAATGTAAAAGAACATGAGCGCACTGAGTATCAGCGTGATTATGATAGATTGATCTTTTCTTCCCCTTTCCGTAGATTACAAAATAAGACTCAAGTTTTTCCTTTACCCGGCAGCGTTTTTGTGCATAATAGGCTAACGCACAGTTTGGAAGTATCAAGTGTAGGTCGCTCTTTAGGTGAAAATATTGGTCGTGAATTAAGAAGAAAACGACCAAGATCGAATGCCCACTTCGAAGAAATAGGCTCTATTGTATCAGCTGCTTGTTTGGCTCATGATCTTGGTAATCCCCCATTTGGTCATTCAGGAGAGGAGGCAATTTCAACTTTTTTTCTGGAAGGGAAAGGAGGTTTTTTAAAGAGTCAAGTTGAAGCAGAACAGGGTAGGTGGAGCGATTTTACCTGTTTTGAGGGCAACGCAAATTCTATTCGCCTTCTTATGCACAATTTTAGAGGTAGAAGAAAAGGAGGTTTTGTAATGACATATTCCACATTAGCATCTATTGTAAAATATCCTTATTCTTCTGAATTAAGTGGTGGGAAGAATAAGTTCGGTTTCTTTTCCTCTGAAGAAGAAGGTTATTTACGAATAGCTGAAACCCTTGGCATTATTAAGCTCAACTCAAGTCCATTTAAATTTGCAAGACATCCATTAGTTTATCTTGTAGAAGCTGCCGATGATATTTGTTATCAAATAATGGATATTGAGGATGCTCATAAACTTCACTTGGTTTCAACAGATAAAGCAAAAGAGTTATTACTTGGTTTTTTTAAAGAAGAAAAACTTGAAAGGCGACAAAAAAATCTAGCTTTGGTAAGTGATTTGAACGAGCAAATTGCATATTTGCGAGCAAGTGTAATAGGATTGTTAGTAGACGAATGTTCAAGGGTTTTTATAGAAAATGAAGAGTTAATACTAAATGGGGAATTTGAAGAATCTTTAATTAAGCAGCTTCCGGGGAATGTTAAACAGGCTTATGAAACATGTTCAAAGTTTGCTTTAGATAATATTTACAGATCGAGAGATGTTCTTGATGTTGAGATAGCCGGCTATAGAATTATAGGTTTTTTGTTAGAAACACACATTGATGCAATAATAAATCCAGACCATAAGTATTCAAAGCTTCTTTTAAACCGAATTCCTAAACAATATGAAACAGATTCTCCGTCACTCTATAATAAAATTCAATCAATACTTGATTATATTTCTGGTATGACCGATGTTTATGCATTAGATTTATATCATAAATTAACAGGAATTGGCTTACCTATTATTTAATTTTCTTTTTCATCTAAATAACACAATTTTTTTTAGAATTTTTATCAAAAATATTTGGTTTGTTTTAATTTATTTTTTATATTTGTATCGTGGTTTTTTCATAATAGTATTAGATTTAAGGTTAACA
>CAZURM010000049.1:0-14447 GCA_964622945.1 uncultured Proteiniphilum sp. | reverse complement strand
CCTCCTGGAATCTCTTTAAAAACGAAGGATGATTAGATTTTGCAAGTTCAATTATTTCGTCAAATAATTCATTTAGCTTTTGTTCCAAAGCCTTTGTTTTTTCCTCTTTCCTTTTTATCTTTTCTAAATAATCTTCTAGCTGACTCTGTAAAAATAAGGTCTCCTTTTTTTTTCTTTTGTGGTTTATAAGCCAAACAAATAAGATAATAAAAATTAAAAACAATGTCCCTATTGATGAATAAATAAGAATATTTATCCTTTCTTTTGCCTGAATACTTTTCTCCTCATTAATAAATATCTGCAATGCCTGTTCAACACTGTTTTGTCTGGAAATAGACAATTCTTCTTCAATTAAATCCTGCTTTTCTTTAAAAATCATTGAAGAGCTCAAATCACCTGTTTCCTTATATAATTCAGCAATTTGACCATAAACAAGACTATACTCACTTTTTAACTTGGTAACTTCTAAATTTTCGAGTGCTTTATTATAATACATCATAGCTGAATCATAATTTCCTATACCAACCTCCATATCACCAAGAAATATAAAAGTTCTTGACTGATAAGGATAATTATATTTTTCTGCAACACTTAAAGCTCTATCAAAGTGTTCTTTTGCTAATAAATAGTCACCCTCCTTGGAATATAAATTACCATATGAAGTATACAGATTAACAATATTTCTGAAAATAAATGACTCATCCATCGACTCTAGCAAGATTCTGTTACTATCCAGATAGTAGAGTGCTGAATCTAGTCTATTTATAACATTATACACTACACTCAAATTCTCATATGTTAAACTCAAACAATAGTCTCTATCTTCTTGAGGTGTAATGTGAAGTGAATAATCAAGGCATCTCTGAAATTCTCTTATAGACTGCCTGTTCATGTTTAAATATGAAAATATCTGTCCTCTCACTCTACTAATCTCAAACATCGTATTAATATCACGCAATGTGAATGGTTCTTTCTCTACAAATGAAAGATATTCAAGTGATTTTTCATAGCTCCCTAAATAAAAAAGAGTTTGTGCTAAATTAAAATATGATTTTGCTTTTCCTTGTGAGTAATTAATTTCATCACTTTTGTTGAGTGCTTGATAAGCATATTCTATAGCTAATTCAAGGTCAATGTTAGATATTTTATCCCTGCTTAATTCTAGCAAACTGTCAATATCACGAATAACACTTCCATTATTATCTTTTGCCATCAAGTTTAATGGTAATAATAGCATTGTGGATAAAATAACAATTATGTGTAGCATATGGAAGAAACTGTATTATTGATTCAAAGTTAAATATATTCTGCGTTAAACACGGCCATTATAATTAATTAACATTATTTTTTGTGCTGTTTATCTGCAACTTTGAAATGACCTAAATTGATAGATTTTAAATTTATTGTCGATGAAAGGAATTTTAACTCGAAAAGACAAGTATCGGTAAAAAGATAAGAGTAAATACAAAAGTGAGAGGAAAAAAGTAGCACGGCAGGGAATCGAACCCTGATCTAAAGTTTAGGAAACTTCTATTCTATCCATTGAACTACCGCGCCGAAGAGTCTTTATTTTGCAAAAATAGTACTTTTCCCTATATCTTCAAAGAATTGATATTTAGTATCTGACAAAAAACATTTTTTAAAGTTAGCTGTTTAGTAGGTATTAATTAACATATACATTAAGAGAAAACAAACATGAACAAAATAGCCATACTATATGGAACTTCAGGTGGAAGTGTTGAAACCGTTGCAAAGCAAGTACAAGATCTTTTTGAAGGTAACGCAGATTTATATAATGTGCTATATGTTTCACTAAGTGAGATAGTGGAGTACAAATATTTAATTGTAGGCACATCAACTACAGGTATTGGCGATCTGCAGGACGACTGGGAAGGTTTCTTACCCTCATTTTCAAAAATTGACTTTTCAGGAAAAAAGGTTGCTATTTTTGCTTTAGGTGATAGCGCCTCATACTCAACAAGTTTTGCAGAATCAATGAAAGTGGTTTACGATGAGATTCATGATAAAGTAGAAGTTGTTGGGCGTGTTCCTGACGAAGGCTACACTTATGACGATTCAACAGCCGTAGAAGATGGTATGTGGTTTGGACTACCTCTTGATGAAGATAATGAGTATGATATGACTGAAGAAAGGCTGGAAAGATGGGTTGAGCAACTTAAAAAGGAGTTCGTATAAGCGAAAAAAAACAGGAGGAAGTATTTCCTCCTGCTAAAATTGTTCTACTTCTTTATATAACTAATCTAGTTCCTTGATTTTTATATTCTGGAACCAAACTTCATCTCCATGATCCTGCAGAAGAATAAGTCCCTCTTCAGCATTACCAAAATTTATCCAATCTTTATATTTACTTGTTTGCACTAGAGCATCCCACTCTTCTGTATTACGCTCATAATCAACAATTTTTACACCATTTAGCCAATGTTCAACATGATTTCCTTCAACAATCACCATTGCTGTATTAAAAAAGCCTCCACGGAAAGGTTTATCCTCAGGAGCAGGTATAAGATCATAAAGTGACCCAAGTGTCCTATTGCCGTTTATCCCAAGTTTTGCGTCCGGATGATTTCTGTCATCCAATATTTGAAATTCACAACCAATTGCAGAGCCTTCACCTAAATTAAGATCGGTATCTACAAAATACTTAATTCCACTATTAGCACCTTCTGTGATTCTAAAGTCAGCCATCAACATAAAATTCTTGTATGGTCTTGTTGTTACTATATCACCACCTCCGGTAGATTCTCCACCATCTCCTTTTAATACCTTAAGAATACCATCTTCTATTGACCAACCAAACTCAGGAAATCCTTCAAGTTTAGCACCACGCCAGCCGTTAGTTGTTTTACCATCCCAAAGCAGTTCCCATCCTTCAGATGCTTCGAGCTCTGAAATTGTGTTGGCTATCTGGTTAAGCTGTTTTACATTGTTAGACTCTGGTGTTCTATACTGCTCAAGATTATCAGTAAGAATGCGAATATTACGCCAAGAAACAGTCTTTCCTACCATAGACTCATCGTAAATAGCATGTACTTGCAATGCAATAAATCCTTCAAGAGTGGTGTTATCCAGAAGATTAGCACATTCTACTTCATTTACCCATGTGCGTATTGAACTTCCGATAGCCTCTATTCTTGCACTATTCCATTCTTCATTCTTAAATGCTTTTTGTCCTTCAGGGTTATAGTTTAAAGGATAAATCCAACCACGACGAGCTTCATCATAAACACCACCGGTCCAAGCACGATCAGATGGATCAATCTCAAACTGGTAACCATGTACTCGACCGTTATCATAATCGGGCAGGCTAAGACTTCTAAACTGTACACCGGAATTTAGTCCATCATCAACCTTAAAGTCAAATTCCAGTATAAAATCACCATACGTTTCATTGGTCACCAAAAAAGTGTTAGGCGTATTCATTTCAGACACACCAATAATTGTATTATTTTCTACTCTATAACTTGCAGTACCATTCAACTTTTCCCATCCATCCAAATTCTCTCCATTAAATAGATTAATCCAGTTGGGACCTTGCTGTGTACATGAAGCTAAAATCATAATCATTGTTATTAACAGTAATATATTTTTCTTCATTATTTTGTTGTTTTTTAGTTTGTCAATGTTCTTGATCTATTTATAAGATTAAAAATAGCAGGATTATTAAGATTAAATTTTATAAAAATCTTCCCAACCTTTTCTAGGAGGCCTACCTGTTAAAAATGCATCAGCAAAAGGATCATTAATAACATGTTTTGTATCTCTGTCGAAAATAATTTTTCGGTTTAATCTCTGTGCAGCTACACCAAGGCAAAACACCTGACTTAGTGGTCCTGATATTTCAAAAGGCGATCTTGTCTCTTCTTTTCCTTGGCATGCAAGAAGAAAATTAGCAAAGTGGTTAGATGTGCTTTCAGCAACCTCGGGTAGATCTTTCTCCATCTCTCTAGCTTTTTCTTCAGGTATAATACTTAATGTACTGCCATGTGAACCACCCTTGAAAGTCAACTCTTTACTATATATCTCTTTCCCAGGATTTAGCTTGGCAGGCTGTATTTGTCCTCCTGCAACAGATGGGATATTTGGGTCAAGCTCCATCTCTCCGTATCCTTCAGGAACTGATGGAATATTATCTAAACCATCATACCAAGTGATAGTAACAGGTGGCATATCACCTCGTTTAGGAAATTTAAATTCAATAGTGCTCGACATTGGAAAGAAGAAATCGTTATGACCGCTTAATCTAAGAGGAGTTATCTCTTCAGGTAATCCCAAATCAAGAAACCTATGTGCCGTATCTATAATATGTGCACCCCAATCGCCTAAAGCACCCATACCAAAATCATACCAGCAACGCCACTGACCGTTATGGAAATCTTTATTGTAATCATGGTAATCACTTGCCATAAGCCACGTATCCCAGTCAAGTGTTTCTGGCAATGGTTCTCCAATAGGGAAATGTTTGATATTAGTATCCCATCCATGCCAACGCCTTGCATTATTCATATGAGCAGTGATCGCAGTAACATCTTTAATTATACCTGCTTCGACCCATGCTTTAAACTGAAAATAATTAGCTTCTGAATGTCCTTGATTTCCCATCTGAGTAACAATATTGCTATATTTTCTAGCAGCTTCAATCAATAACTGAGACTCATGAAAAGTTCGTGAAAGAGGTTTCTCCACGTATACATGCTTCCCTTCAGCCATCGACAACATTACGGCAGGAAAATGAGCAAAATCAGGTGTTGCAATAGCAACGGCATCAATCTCATTACCCATCTTATCGAACATCTCCCTAAAATCTTTAAATTGTCTAGCGTTAGGAAACTTATTCAGTGCATTTATAGTTTGCTCTGCACCTAAATCAACATCACATAGTGCCACCACATTGGCCAAACCAGTTTTGTCGAATTCTTGAATTATTTCCCAGCCTCTGTTTCCTATTCCAATATGAGCCAGATTAACTTTTTGGTTGGCTCCCATCACTCTACTATAACTAGCCGCATTAGTTATGGTAGAGAACCCACCAACAGCCAAGCCTGCAGAAGCTAAAGCAGTACTTTTAATAAAATCTCTTCTTGTTGTCATGATAGTTATATTAATTATTGTTTTCCAAATTTCAGATCTAAATAATTGTTTCCCGAAATAAAAACTTAAGAGAAAATAAATAGAGCTTATTCGAAACGATCTTTATATGCCCATAAGCCTAAAGCCGGACTTGAGATATAATAGATTTCCTCCCCATCCGAAAGATTATTAAACCCTTCTTTTAGTTCAAAAAGATTATACTTTTCCATTATTTCATCTATATCTCCCCATCTAAATCCAACACTTTCAACTTCTTCTCGAGTTAGATTATCCGATTCTTTCCCCGGACAGTATGTTATTGAAAATCGACCTTCCGACGATCCATGTATAAGATGAGCAGCTGCTCCCAGATTATCTCTAAGTTCCTTGTTTTCAGACACTGCCTTTAATGTGTTTGAGGTTCCAAAATATCCATATTTACGGATTAATCTGTCAATTTCTTTATCCTCGCCAAACTCCTTTAATGCAGGTGCAATCACAATGAGTTCACCATCATCAGCAATAGCCATTCTTGTACGATAAATTGATTTATTTCCTAACCAAGTGCTTTTAAACTCTTTAGGATCAAGCCATACAACTACTTTATTTAATGGCTTATCTACCATAACAAAATTAACTTCTAATGACAGTTTTGATGCACGCTCAAAAACTTCAAGATCATCTCCAATAAACAGTCCGTAGGTTTGTTCTACACCTTTTTGATTAATCCCCACTACAGTTAAGACATATACAATTGGCAATTGACTTAAATACTTCTCAGTTGCATAATTAAAAATACGACGAACAGGAGTATCGGCACGCCCCATCATACGCTCCATACCATAAACGGCACCAATATAATGACTCTTATTAATGCCCTCGCTGCCTCCCGTTCCAATCAGGATATTTTTATTAAAGTTAGCCATCCCCACAACTTCATGTGGAACAACCTGACCAATTGAAAGTATTAAATCAAAGCTATCATCTACCAAAAGCTTGTTTACCTGAGCCGGCCATGTAAAATTCACCATCCCCTCTGACACCTCTTTAACATAGTCTGCGGGCACTTCTCCCAATGTTAATACATCATTTCTCCAATCATGTTCCCTGAAAAGGTTCTTCGGAGTTTTGCCAAACATATGATCTATCTGCTTGTTAGTCATAGGTGTGTGAGTGCCTAAAGCAGGAAGTATATCAGTCAGCTTATCGCCATAATACTCCCAAGCAAATTCAGTTAATACACCTGATTTACTTGGCAAACGTGTATAGTCGGGCGGAACGACAACTATTTTATGCCGTTCACCCAATCTATCTAATGCCTCATATAATCCTTTCTTGAGATCATCATAAGACAAGCTTGTCTGAGAGGATCCTTTTTCGTAGTAAATCATTCTTTATAGATTGATTTTAAACATCATATGTGGTTGAAGCGGTGCTCCCACCACGACCTGTCCAGTCGGTATGAAAAAACTTGCCCCGTGGACTATCTAAACGTTCATATTGATGTGCTCCAAAATAATCTCGTTGAGCCTGTAATAAATTAGCAGGCAGTCGCTCACTCCTAACTCCATCATAATAACTTAATGCTGAAGATATTGCAGGTACAGGAATTCCATTCATAAGTGCAGTTGCACATACTCTACGCCAACTCTCTTCTGCTGATTGTACTGCATTCTTAAAAAATGGGTCAAGCAGCAAATTTTCTAGCTTCGGATCATTATCAAACGCTTTTTTTATATCAGCCAAGAAACGAGAACGTATAATACAACCGCCACGCCACATAAGTGCGATGCCGCCGTAGTTGAGATTCCAATTATATTCTTTCGCAGCTTCCATCATTAGATCATATCCCTGAGCATAGGAAATAATTTTTGCACCATATATTGCATTTTCCAAATCATCTATAAACTGTTGTTTGTCGCCTTTAAAGTCGGGCTCCTTACCTGTCAATACTTTAGAAGCTTTTACCCTCAAATCCTTTTGAGCAGACAAGCATCTTGAGAAAACCGACTCACCTATCAGCGTGAGTGGTATACCAAGCTCTAACGCTGTTACGGCAGTCCATTTGCCTGTACCTTTCTGTCCAGCTGTGTCTAATATTTTTTCTACGAGCGGAGAACCATCCTCATCTTTAAAAGCCAAGATATCAGCTGTTATTTCTATTAGATATGAGTCTAACACACCCTTATTCCACTTTTCGAAAATCTCATGTTGCTCAAATGCATCCATTCCAAGCAGATCTTTCATTATATGATATGCTTCATTTATAATCTGCATATCACCGTACTCAATGCCGTTATGCACCATCTTCACAAAGTGACCTGCTCCATTCTCTCCTACCCAGTCACAACACGGCACCCCGTTGTCAACCTTAGCAGCCACAGCTTGAAAAATCTCTTTTATATGTGGCCATGCTTCTGGGGAGCCGCCTGGCATTAGCGATGGTCCTTTTAATGCTCCCTCTTCACCGCCTGAAACACCCGTACCTATATATAGAAGCCCCTTACTTTCAACATACTCTGTTCTTCGGATAGTGTCAGGGAAGTGACTGTTTCCTCCATCTATAATAATATCGCCCTGTTCTAAGAGTGGAATAAGCTTATCTATAAAATCATCAACGGGCTTACCTGCTTTCACTAATAGCATTATTTTTCTGGGTCTTTTAATTGAAGCTACAAAATCTTCAAGCAAACGAGCACCTATAAATTTTTTTCCTTTTCCGCGACCATTAATAAATGTATCTACCTTCTCAACGGTACGATTAAATACAGCAACTGTATAACCATTATTTTCCATATTTAGCACCAGGTTTTCGCCCATTACAGCTAACCCAATCAAACCAATATCTGCTTTTTCTTTCATATTAATAATATTATCTTTTAACTCTTGCATTTCCTTCCCAAATACTCCAAATAACATCTTCATCGGCCGGCTGAGCATAATCAGTCAGGAAAGTAGTAGCTAATGCACCACTTGCCCAAGCAAACTTTATCCATTTTTTCGGTTCCATCCCTTTTAAAATGCCATATAACAAACCGCCAACAAACCCATCTCCTCCTCCAATCCTATCAATAACGTTAATAGTACGAAGCGGCGCTTCATGCCATTTTCCATTTTCATAAACAGTTGCCCCCCAGAGATGTTCATTGGCACTTATCACCTCCCTCAGAGTGTTGGCAAATACTGAGACATTCCTAAAAGCTTTCTGAACATTAAGAATCATGCCTTTATAAGCATCAATTTTATCTTCAATATTTTCACCACCTGCATCAGGTCCTTTTATTCCTAAGCAAAGCTGATAATCCTCTTCGTTTCCAATAAGGATATCAGAAAGCGACGCAATCTCTGTGAACACTTCTTTTAGTTCTTTTTCTCTTCCTTCCCAAAAGGTGGCCCTGTGGTTAAGATCAAATGAGATAAGCGTGCCATGCTTCTTGGCAAAACGGGCAATCTCAAGGCAGAATTCACCTGTCTCAGGCGACAAGGCAGCAATCAAACCTGAGAGATGTACAATCTGCACTCCCTCTTTTACAAATATTCTCTCCAAGTCGAAGTCATTAGCATTTAATATTCTTCCTACTTCACCTGCACGATCGTTATGAACACGTGGTCCACGTAAACCAAAACCACTGTCTGCAATATTAAATTGATGACGATAGCCCCAAGGACCACCTTGACCCACTTCCGGTCCTTCATACTCCATATTTCTGGCTCGTAGGTCAGACTTAATAAATGCTGCTATAGGACTTCCCTTAACAAAATTAGTCATCACCTTCACCGGGAGACCTAAGTATGAAGAAATACTTGCCACATTTGTTTCAGCACTTGTTGCCTGCATCTGAAACATATTAGTACTTTGCACAGGCTGACTGTTCACAGGAGTTATTCTTACTCCCATACTTGTTGGTACCACCAATGAATATTTAAATTCTTTTCTTAGATTGAAAGACATACTATTATCGATATTTGTTGATTTTGAGTTGCAGTTTGCGATATATTATTAAAAAAACTAGCTTTTAAAAGTGCTTACCATTATATACTAAAAGCATCAAAGCCTCCATCAACTATAGCAACAGTGCCGGTTACAAATTTGGAAGCATCACTTACAAGATAGTGAAGCGTTCCCAAAAGATCTTCGGGATTACCAAAACGTTTAAAAGGTGTGTGAGCTATGATACTGTTTCCACGATCAGAAAATGAGCCATCAGGATTTGTCAATAATGTTCTGTTTTGTTCAGTTATAAAGAAACCCGGGCATAAAGCATTTACACGAAACCCTTCTCCAAACTTATCGGCCAACTCTCCAGCCATGTATTTTGTGAAATTTGTGACAGCTGATTTTGCTGCACCATATCCTGCAACGCGCGTAAGGGGGCGCAGTGCTGACGCAGAAGAGATATTAACAATATTACCTTTTTTTGCTTCAACCATATATTCAGCAAAAACAATTGTAGGTATCACTGTACCCATAAGATTTAGATCCACCACTTTACGAAATTCATCCACTTTCAAGTTAAAGATTGTATTATTCGGTCCGATAGTTGCTCCTGGCATATTTCCTCCGGCACCATTAATAAGTACATCTATTTTACCATATTTATCTACAATATCTTTGGCATTCTTTTTCAAAATCGCTTCATCTACAACATCTGTCTGCAGAAAAATTGCTTCATTACCCTTTGCCTTTACTTTATCAATAAGACTGTTTCCTTTTTCCTGATTTCTGGCAAGCACGGCTATTTTTGCTCCATGTGCAGCCAGATATTCTACCATAGACTCACCCAAAACACCTGTCCCACCAGTGATTACAATAACTTTATCTTTAATATTAAATAGTTCGTACATAACTTTGTTTTTAGAAATCAAAATACTCTTTGGCATTGTAATAGCAAATATTTTCAACCATCTGACCCAGAAAGCCAATCTCTGATACAGGTAAAAGTTCTTTTTCAAGATCATCCCCAATTAAATTACACAGGATTCGTCTGAAGTACTCGTGGCGTGTGTATGAGACAAAACTACGCGAGTCGGTAAGCATACCAACAAAGCGACTAAGCAGTCCTTGTGTTGAGAGAATATTCATCTGATCTTCCATCCCATCTTTCTGATCTAAGAACCACCAACCGGAGCCAAACTGAATTTTCCCCGGCACAGATCCATCTTGAAAATTAGCAATCATCGATGCTATAAGGTAATTATCATTAGGATTCAGATTGTAGATAATTGATTTAGTAAGCTTGTCCCTTTTATAAAGTTCATCAAAAAAACGAGACATTGATTGGGCTACATTACTAACATCGTTCATAGAGTCGTATCCGGTATCAGGACCAATCTTTTTGAACATACTGCTATTATTATTTCTTATTGCACCATAATGAAACTGTTGTGTCCACCCTTTCTCATGGTTAAGCAGAGTATTTTCATGCAACATCTTAGATTTAAATTTAAGCACCTCATTAGCTGTGAGCTGCTCATTTTTATTGTAAACCTTATCAAATATATCAGCTATCTCCTCATTTGTATAAGTTTCTGCGTAAAAATTATCTATCCCATGATCAGCAAGCTTACATCCGTTTGCTTGAAAATAGTTGTGTCTTTTAGAAATTGCTGCAATATAATCGTCAATGTCCTTAATAGGAATTTCTGACACCTCACTCAGCTCTTCAACATAACTCCTGAAGTTATCTCCATTCTCAACAGCCATTGACTTATCAGGTCGCCATGTAGGGAGTACCTGAATTTCGAACCCACTCTCTTTGATAAGTTTGTGATACTCAAGAGTGTCTAAGGGATCATCTGTAGTACAAACCACCTCAACATTAAAACGTTTCATAAGACCACGAGCCGAAAACTCTTGTTTTTGCAACATCTCATTTGCCTTATTATAAATTTCATAAGCAGTTTTAGCGTTAAGCAGGGTATCTATATCAAACACTCTTTTCAGTTCTAAATGCGTCCAATGATACATAGGATTTCTCATTGTGTAAGGAATGGTTTCTGCCCACTTTTCAAATTTCTCCCAATCAGATGCATCGCCGGTGATATATTTCTCATCTACTCCATTCGCACGTAATAATCTCCACTTATAGTGATCGCCTCCCAGCCAAAGTTCAGTTATACTTTTGAATTTATGGTCATTGGCTATCTGCTTTGGATCCAAATGACAATGATAATCTATTATAGGTAAATTTTCTACGTGATTGTGGTATAAATATTTAGCTGTTTCTGTTTGAAGTATAAAGTCTTCATGTATAAATCTTTTCATATGATTAAAATCATTAATTATCAATGGTATAATAATTTACATATCCTATTCACTCGTGAAGAAAAAAGAAATAATATCGTTTTTTATTTTTATAATAGAAAATAAAGTATATTTTTGTGCACGTACACAAAAGTACAAATAATTTAAATAAAACAAAATCAAATTATTTTAATTCCGTACTAAGAGCACAATTTCAATTATTTTAAGTTAAACGAGAATTCGATCTGTATTTAAAGGTCACCTCAAGATGGATAAAAAAATACGAATAAAAGATATTGCAGAGCTTGCAGGAGTATCTACAGGTACTGTTGACAGAGTTCTACATAATCGTGGCAATGTTTCAGATTCGGCACGTGAGGCAGTTGAGAAAGTTTTAAAGCAGGTCGATTATAAACCTAACATGCATGTCTCGTCGCTTTCTCTTAAAAGAAATTATAAAATAGTAGTTACAACTCCGCAATCCTCAAAGGGGGCTTACTGGGAAAGTATTCATAACGGCATTAAGTATGCTTTAGATGAATATAAAAACATTAAAGTGGAGTGTCATTTTTTTACATACAATCAGTACGACATTTACTCATGTAGGGATGTTTTTGAAGAAATAAGCCACCTTGAGATGGATGCGATAATTATTGGTCCCACCTTCAAAAATGAAACCATAGATTTCTGTAAAAAACTGGATAGCAGAGAGATACCTTATATTTTTGTAGATTCAACTATTTCAGAAACTGCACCCTTAGCATTCTTTTCGGCAGACCACTACACATTGGGTAAACTTATGGCCCATCTAATAACTTCAATCTTGCCTGAAGGCTCCAATATAGGCGTTCTTCAAGCAGTAAGAACAGGTGATAGCAGTGCAAATACAACAATACTAAGAAAAAAAGGTTTCACCGACTATCTACATGAAAAGCGATATACTAATCAGGTTTTTAGAATCCCATTCTCTGTTTCCCACACGGAAGACAATGAGAAACACCTCTCAAGCTTCTTTAAGAATCATCGCAATGTACCTGGTATTGTTGTTATGAACTCTCGTGGCAATATTGTTTCTGACTATCTGGCAAACAACAATATTGATAATATTAAAATGATATGTGTGGATTTAACAACACCAAATATTGAGGCTTTAAAAAAGGGAAGAATAGACTTTTTAATAGGTCAAGGTCCGGCATATCAGGGTTTCTATTCAATGAGAACACTTCTGAAATATTTGATATTCAAAAATCCTGTAAAGGTAGATAACTACGTTCAATTAGATATTATCAATAAAGAGACAATAGATTATTATAAACGATTTAACAATATCCTTTAATCAATCAAACTCATAATATAGATAAATAGATATATAATTTCATATGTATTAGTCATATTTTACTCTTACATATTTCTATTATAAAGGAGGATTAAAAGAGCGAGGTAAGAGCGAGGTAGATACAAAGTAAGAGGAATCAAATTAAAAGAAAAACATGAATGGCATAAAACAAGGAAAAGTAAAAATGAGCAATCAGCGTTGGACAATATGTCTGATGTTGTTTTTGGCAACAACCATTAATTATCTAGACCGACAAGTACTTTCATTGACATGGGCAGATTTCATAGCGCCGGAATTTCACTGGACTAATAGCGACTATGGAACTGTTTCTGGTTTGTTCTCGTTATTTTATGCAATCTCTATGCTGTTTGCAGGTAAGTTTGTGGATCGTTTAGATACAAAAAAAGGATATCTTTGGGCAATAGGTGTATGGTCGGTTGGTGCAGTCATTCATGCATTCTGCGGCCTACTAACTTCAGGAATTGTTGCCGGAGAATGGACTTTAAGTTTTGCCATTGCAAGAGATGCAATTAACACAGTTGGCAATGTTTCTTTAGTGGTATCAGTTAGTGTGACCTTATTCATTTTTGCACGTTTAGTGCTTGCCATAGGCGAGGCGGGCAACTTTCCTGCAGCAATTAAAGCAACAGCAGAATATTTTCCTAAAAAGGACAGAGCATATGCTACCAGTCTTTTCAATGCAGGGGCACAGATAGGTGCACTAATAGCACCATTAACCATACCATTTATTGCAAAAGCTTGGGGCTGGGAAACGGCTTTTATAGTTATAGGTGCACTGGGATTTGTTTGGATGGGATTTTGGGTGTTTGTTTATGAAAAACCTGAAAAAAACAGAAGAGTTAATGCTGCTGAGTTAGAATATATCAATCAGGATGATAAGTTTGAGGCTGCTGCAGGATTGGTTACAAAAGATGAAAAAGCAGGTGAAAAAGTAACTTATAGACAAGCATTTAGGCATAAACAGACTTGGTCGTTTGCTATTGGAAAATTTCTCACCGACGGGGTATGGTGGTTTCTGCTATTCTGGATTCCTGCATACCTTAGCTCTGTATACGGATTAGATTCTACTCAGAGTGCTCCACATGTATTTGTGGTATATGCTATCTCAATGATATCAGTTTTTGCGGCTGGATACTTTCCTGCCTACTTTATGCAAAAGAAGAAAATGGATCCCTATCAAGGGAGGATGAGAGCTATGTTTATTTTTGCACTATTCCCTGTATTAATTCTCTTTGCACAGCCATTAGGTCAGATTTCCGTGTGGCTTCCGGTAATCATAATAGGTATTGCAGCTGCAGCACATCAATCATGGTCTGCTAATATATTTACAACTGTAAGCGATATGTTTCCAAAATATGCGGTGGGTACTATAACGGGAATTGGTGGGATGGCCGGTGGTATTGGATCATATTTAATTAATCAGAGTTCCGGTATATTTTTTGATTTTACTGCTAACACAAATTTAAAGTTTATGGGTTTTGAGGGTATTGAATCAGGTTATTTTATAATTTTCATACTATGTGCTTTCGCTTATCTTATTGGCTGGAGCATTATGAAAGCATTTGTGCCTAAATATCAATTAATAACCGAAATGTAATTGAGACTAAAAAACAATTACAACTATAAAACAGGCTTTTTTGAACTATTCTATATCAATGGTGTTTTTATAAAAATGGCTTCTTAATGTAAAACATTAGAAGCCATTTTTTGTGGTCCCAACAGGGCATGATCCTGTGACCCCCTGATTATGAGTCAGGT
>CAZURM010000048.1:0-14629 GCA_964622945.1 uncultured Proteiniphilum sp. | reverse complement strand
AAATAGAATATTAAAGTTTTTATAATTATTTTGTTATATCTTTGGTTTTATAAAGGCATCTCTTATCTTTAATTGTTCTATTGGTATATATAATTTAAAAAGGAGGTATAAATATATATCTTAAAATTATAGGTGTTAACAATTAGATAATCGACTGACGGTTTCACTTTTCTCAAAAAATAAAGCAATTTATGTTTTGAACAGTGGATAATTATTATAAACTCTAATATTAATTTTATAATTTTGTAAATCTTTTTTACACTAAAATATAAATCAATGTGGCATATAATAAGATCTCTAAAATATCATTAATTATATCGAATAATATTATTTGTCTTTCTAATATAGATTCAACTACCAATTAACAAATAAAATAACATGGCAAAAAGAAAAAAATTCATGCTTGCGGAAAAGGAAATTCCAACACAGTGGTATAATATTGTTGCTGAAATGGAAAATAAGCCGATGCCTATGATTAATCCTCAAACAAAAAAGGAACTCAAGGCTGAGGATCTGTATCCACTGTTTGCAGAGGAACTTTCTCGTCAAGAAGTAAATCAAAGCGATACTTGGATTGATATACCTGAAGAGGTAAGGGATAAATATAAAATATATAGACCTACTCCACTTGTAAGGGCTACTGAACTGGAAAAAGCACTAGACACTCCGGCTCATATTTATTTTAAAAACGAAAGCGTGAGTCCTGTTGGATCTCATAAACTAAACTCGGCTCTACCACAAGCTTATTATAATAAGATAGACGGAATGACTAATATTACTACTGAGACTGGTGCTGGTCAATGGGGTACTGCACTAGCTTTCGCAGCAAAAACTTTCGGTCTTGAGCTTGCTGTATATATGGTAAAAATTAGCTACGAACAAAAACCTTATAGACGTTCACTAATGCAAACATGGGGCGCTCAAGTTATTGCTTCACCAAGTATGTCTACAAAAGCAGGTAGGAAAATTATAACCGATCACTCCAACTACCAGGGAAGTTTGGGGACAGCTATTTCCGAAGCTATTGAACTTGCTATGCAGACGCCCAATTGTAAATATACTTTAGGTAGTGTATTAAACCATGTGAGTCTGCATCAAACAATAATTGGCCTTGAAGCTGAAAAACAGATGGAAATGGCAGAAGAATATCCAGATGTGGTGATAGGCTGTTTCGGTGGTGGGTCAAATTTCTCAGGTATCTCATTTCCTTTTCTTAGACATAACTTAACTGGAGATAAAAAGACTCGTTTTGTTGCAGCTGAACCTGCTTCATGTCCAAAACTCACCCGTGGTAAATTCAAATATGACTTCGGAGATGAAACAGGGTATACTCCACTTATTCCAATGTTTACTCTTGGACATAAATTTACTCCGGCAAATATTCATGCAGGAGGACTTAGATATCATGGTGCAGGAAGCATTGTAAGTCAACTTTTAAAAGATGGTTATGTAGAAGCAATAGATATTAAGCAACTAGAGTCTTTTGATGCAGGAGTCCTGTTTGCAAGAACAGAGGGCATTGTTCCTGCTCCAGAATCTAATCATGCAATAGCAGCCGCAATTAAAGAAGCAATTCAAGCTAAAGAAGAAGGCAAAAAGAAGGTAATACTATTTAATCTTTCAGGACATGGATTAGTAGATATGAGTGCTTACGACCAATTTCTCGCAGGTGATCTTAGAAATCATGAGGTGACAAACGAAGAAATTAACCGATTTTTATCTGAGGACTAGTATAGATGTAAATAACTTGGAACAAAGATTTCAGCCTGTTTTCATTGAAAAAATAACAAAAATAATTTGGTTATTAAATACAGACTACTTACCTTTGGTATTACAAAATGATGAAGTTACTGCCGCATTGGTCGATTGGGAAACTCATCAATTATATTTTATAAAACCGAGACTCGTTTTTGGTCTCAATGGCGGGCCGCATCCTTCGGGATTCTAATTTTTAGAACAGCGGATTACAAAGATACCAAGACACTCAAATCCTGTCAAACGGAGTTTCGTCTTATTCCACCAGTGCGGCTTCCAATAGAAAGCAGATTAGCAATAGATTAGGTCGAATTGCAATCTGCTTTTCAATTTTTATATTTCCCTTATGAACATTGTAAAACAATATTGGGATCTATTTCTGGTCTTCTTTAAAATTGGAGCCTTTACTTTTGGTGGTGGGTATGCCATGATACCTCTAATACGAAACGAAGTGGTCAATAAAAAGAAATGGATTAACGATGACGAGTTTATGGATATGCTTGCATTAGCACAGTCCGTTCCTGGTCCTATATCTCTAAATACTGCAATATTCGTAGGTAATAAAAGGCTTGGATTTAAAGGAAGCTTATTTACTGGAGCAGGTATAATTCTTCCTTCATTTATTGTAATACTCATAGTTGCCATACTCTTTACACAGTTTAAGGATAACCATGTTGTTGAACGTGTTTTCAAAGGAATTAGACCTACAGTTGTAGCGCTAATCGCTGCTCCATTAGTAGGTTTGGGAAAATCTGCCGGAGTAAAGTTAAATAATATATGGATTCCGATTGTTGTTGCGCTCTCAGTTTGGCTACTAAATGTATCTCCGGTATATATAATATTAATCTCAATTATTCTTGGTATTGTCTACTTCTTATTTGTCAAATTCAAAACAAAGCTCTAAATGGAATTGATAGATTTATATTTAGCACTATTTGTTTCATTCCTTAAAATCGGTTTGTTTGGTTTCGGAGGAGGATATGCCATGCTTCCTCTTATTCAAAGAGAAGTTGTAGACTTACATGGTTGGATTTCTGTAAATGATTTTACTGATATTGTTGCTATATCACAGACAACTCCTGGCCCTATAGCTTTTAACTCTGCCACCTATATTGGCTACACAGCAGTTACTGATGTAGGGTTTTCAACTGGTTATGGAGTTTTGGGGTCAGCTATCTGCACATTAGCAGTCAGCATTCCCTCACTTATATTGATGACGCTTGTCTGTGCATTCTTTTTTAAACTAAAAGATAACCCTTGGCTTAAATCTTCTTTATCTGTACTAAAACTTGCAATAATTGGTTTGATTGCCTCAGCTACTTTAATGCTGCTGAACCAAAATAATTTTGTTGATTATAAAAGTTGGATTATTTTCGGCTCTGTATTTATTGCTTCACTAAAAAAGATCGATCCTATTTTGCTTATAGCTCTCTCTGGTATTGCAGGACTAATATTATATTAACATGTCCCCAACACTCTTTAATTAAGTGTATGGTATTTTAGATTATTTAATTTAAAACAGTATTTATAAACTTACACTACAAGCCATTAAGACTCAGAGTTAGTGTTAGTGCTAGTGTTAGTGCTAGTGTTAGGTTTGCTTTTCTTTCTGCCTCCTATTATTAGTAATATCAATATAAAAAGTAGAAATATCGCAACTATTACCCAAAACCACAGTTCAAAATAAAAAGGATCGTTGCCATAATCAATTGATATATCCATAATAGTATTATATGTTTTTTAAGTTGATCTTATTAATTAAATCGTCTATAAAAATCCTGTAATAATTCTAGGTACAATTTTTATTTGAAGTGTTTTTATCATATTTACAAAGATTTCTGATAAGCAAGTCGTTCTGACCCGTCAGTAAGATAAATTACTCCACAATATTTAAATTCTAATACATCTAAAATATGTTGCATAATATGATTATTTCTATGCGTATCAACCCTTATATTAGAACATTGACTAAAACACCACTCAAAACAAGCTTTTGCAACGCCACGATCTTTGCCTGATGAAGCAATTCTATGTATCGTACCATATAGATTATCATTTAACCACTCACCATTATATATTTTCAAATAAGTCGGATCTTCACCAATAATAAAACTAAAAACACCTGTAACTTCTCTGTTATGATTTTCACAAACATAAATATATCCGTCATTTATTTCTTCGCTTATAAGCTGTCTTGTAGGATAACCATTAATCCATTGATTTGCGTTTCCAGCATAGCTCATAAAATCACGTGCTGCACTATATATTAACATTATGTCCGACAAATCATTGTATGAAGCAGGTCTGATATTAAAAATCATTACAATATTATAGGTTATTTGCTAGTTGAACTTTTACCAGTTTTAGTTTTTGCTACGACAGATTTCCCTTCTTTCTTTTTATCTTTAGCTGCGGAGTTGTTATCTTTTGTTTTAGTTGATGATTTTTCCTCACTTGCAGCTTTTTTCGTTCTCTTACCTTTTGATTTATTGTCTTTAGGACTATCTTCAATAATCTTTTTACAATCCTCAAGAGTCAACTCTTTAGGATCATTTTTTTTCGGTATCTTATAATTAGACTTTTTATATTTTATGTAAGGACCATACCTGCCATTCAGCACTTGCAAGTCGGGTTCTTCTTCAAAAATTTTAATAATCTTCTCTTTTTCTTTTTTCTCTTTATCCTTGATAAGTTCTACAGCTTCTTCGAGTTTAATTTCAAGAGGATCAATATCTTTTGGTAAAGAAACAAATTTATTATCGTGTCTTATATATGGTCCAAATCGACCAACACCAATAACAACTTCCTTTTCTCTAAACTCTCCAAGTTCTCTTGGAAGTTCAAATAATTTTAATGTGTCTTCCAGAGTTATTGTTTCTATTGATTGAGATTTCTGTAATGATGCAAATTGAGGTTTTTCGTCCTCATCTGGTGTACCAATCTGTGCCATTGCACCATATCTACCAATTTTTACAGAAACTTGTCGTCCTGATTTAGGGTCAATTCCCAACACCCTTTCACCAGCTTTATGTTCCATGCGCATATTGACAGTTTCTTCCACAATAGGATGAAAAACATCATAAAAGCTTGCTATTGAACTGCTCCATTTTACTTTTCCTTCAGCAATTTTATCAAACCCCTCTTCAACGTTTGCGGTAAAATTATAATTAATCACTGAAGGAAAGTATTCTACTAAAAAATCATTGACCACTATACCAATATCAGTTGGAAACAGTTTGTTTTTATCAGATCCCGCTGTTTCAATTTTTACAGAATCTTTAATTACATCTTTTTTGAGAAGAATAACATTATATTTTCTTTCTTCTCCCTCTATACTTTTTTTCTCAATGTACTCCCTGTTGATTATGGTAGATATTGTAGGTGCGTAAGTTGAAGGACGCCCTATTCCTAATTCCTCCATTTTACGTACCAATGCAGCCTCTGAATAACGTGCAGGTCGTTGAGTGAATCTCTCAGTTGCATTAATTTCCTTCATATCCAGTCTCTCGCCCTTTTTCAAAGGTGGCAGTAATCTCTCCTCACTTTCCCCATTCTCATCATCTGTACCCTCAAGGTAAACTCTAAGAAAACCATCAAATTTAATTATCTCACCACTAGCAATAAATTTACCTTCCACGTTTGAAACTGAAATATTTGCTGTAGTACGTTCAAGTTTAGCATCAGCCATTTGTGAAGCAATAGTACGTTTCCATATAAGATTATAGAGTCTCTTTTCTTGTGCAGTACCCTCAATTTCATGTTCGCTTATGAAAGTTGGGCGAATAGCTTCGTGAGCCTCTTGAGCCCCTTTAGACTTTGTGGTATACTGACGGGTTTTATGATATTTTTCACCGTACTGTTCAATCACCTCTGTTTTTGAAGTACCGATTGCCAAGCCAGATAAATTCACCGAGTCTGTTCTCATATAGGTAATCTTACCAGACTCGTATAGTCGTTGCGCAATCATCATTGTCTGCCCAACAGAAAAACCAAGTTTTCGGGAAGCCTCCTGTTGAAGAGTTGAAGTGGTAAATGGTGCAGCAGGAGATTTTTTCACAGGTTTGGTTACAACGTCTTCAATAGAAAAAATCGAAGTTTTTAATTTTTCAATAAGAGCCAATGCCTCCTCTTTAGTTTTCAGTCGCCTATTATATTCAGCATGAATTTCATAAGACTGTTCATTCTCCATATTAGAAAAAACTCCAGTCACTCTGTACGACGCTTCCGAATTAAAGTTTTGAATTTCACGTTCTCGCTCGACAATTAATCTAACCGCAACTGATTGAACACGGCCTGCAGATAAAGCCGGTTTAATTTTCCTCCATAAAACAGGAGATAATTCAAATCCTACAATTCTGTCCAAAACACGTCGTGCTTGTTGAGCGTCAACCAGGTTTTTGTCAATTTTCCTTGGATTCTTTATTGCTTCTTGTATAGCATCCTTTGTAATTTCATGAAATACAATTCTTTTAGTATTCTCTTCTTTAAGGTCGAGTGTTTCGAAAAGGTGCCAAGAAATTGCTTCACCTTCACGGTCTTCATCAGATGCCAACCATACTATATCTGCTTTTTTTACAGCTGACTTTAATTCTGCTACAATTTTCTTTTTATCTGCCGGAACCTCATAAATAGGTTCAAAACCATTTTCTATATCTATACTAAAATCCTTCTTTTTCAAATCCCGTATATGTCCATAACTCGACATAACTTGAAAATTCTTACCAAGAAATTTTTCTATTGTTTTTGCTTTCGCAGGCGACTCAACAATAACTAAGTTTTTTTCCATCAATTATTTTCCTTCTTTAGCTTTTTACAAGCAGATTATATTCAAATTAGTGATATACTGCTTCTTTTTGGGTGCAAAAGTAGTACTTTTGTGTAAGTATCTACAATTTTTTTAGAATTTACTCATTTATTAAGTTATTTTTATAAGACAAGTGCATCAATTGTTTAGTTAGTATCAGTTACCGGTTATAGAATACTGAATACTAATAAAACTGATTAGTGGTTACCGACTATTAGTTATTTAGTTTGGGTTTGGGTTTGAGTAATTATTGACTTTTGACTACAGGTTATACAGTACTGATAACTAATTATTAATTACAACCACTCCATATATAGATGATAGTGTTTCTGTAAGTTGTAGTATCAACGAACGCCGCACTCTAAGATTCATGCGACACGATTCTTTAAAATCCTGTGTCCAACTTATCTCTTCAAATTGTTTCAATACACGCATAACATCATTAAGTTGAATATAATCAAAATCAATCACAATAATATCATCCACAGTTTTTGTAACAATTTCTGCATTTGCAATTGCATCAGCAGCAGCCTCTTTATAAGCTTTAATCAGTCCACCCGTACCAAGAAGAGTACCACCAAAATAGCGCACCACAATAATAAGAACATCAGTCAACTCTGACGAGTTGATTTGTCCTAAAATCGGTCTACCCGCAGTCCCTGAAGGCTCACCATCATCATTAAACCTAAACTCTTCACGCTCCCAGCCTATCATATATGCCCAACAAACATGACGTGCATTATAATATTTTTTACGATATCCATCTATGATATCCAATGCTCTATCAGCACTGTCTATCGGGTAAATAAAAGAAAGAAATTTACTTTTTTTCTCGTTAACATATCCCTCCGCAGGCTCCATAACTGTTTTGTAGCTGTCGTCCATAAAACAAAAATAACCATTTATTTACTAATGGCAATATACAAAATTACAATCTATTTACACAGCTATAGTATCAAGCATCTTATCAAGATTAAGGCTACGCGCTGAAGCATCAAATATCTTTCTATACTCCCCATTAAGCATGTATAACGATTCATGAGAACCAGTTTCCACTAACTCTCCCTCTTTTAAAACATGTATTACATCGGCATCTATAATTTGAGACAAAGAGTGAGATATTATCACAACTGTACGTCCCTCCTTAATAGCATCCAGACTCATTTTGATATGCTCTGTAGCTATCGAATCAAGACTTGCCGTGGGTTCGTCAAGGAAAATTATAGGAGGGTTCTTCAAAAACAGGCGAGCTATAGCAATACGTTGCTGTTGTCCACCGCTCAAGTTAGAAGCATCAGTTTTGTAGCCATTAGGCAGTAACAAAACCTGTTCATGTAAAAAGGCCTTCTTAGAAGCTTCGATTACCTCCTCACACGTCGCTTCAATTTTACCATAAAGAATATTATCATAAATAGTTCCCTTAAAAATATGGTTTTTCTGCAATACTAAGCCAATATTATCACGCAGTGAAGCATTTTCATATTTTTCTAAGTCAATATTATCAAGCATGATAACTCCGCTATCAGGTTTATAAAACTTACTAAGCAAATTAATAAGAGTACTCTTCCCTGCACCACTCAAGCCCACTATAGCCGTAGTTTTTCCCTTTTCCAAAGTCAGATTCACATCTGTAAGAGCCTGTTTCCCGTTAGGATAAGTAAAATTCACGCCATTTACCTCAAACCTACCCTTTACGTTTTCAGCTATCATATATCCACCCACCTCAACAGCATTCTCATTATCCAACACTTCAAAAAAGCCATCAGCATAAATCAGTGCATCATTTATCTGATCATAAATTCTATGAAGCTGACTAATAGGAGCAGACACATTTCGGAAAAGCATGATATGCATCATAATAGCACCAATACCCATCTGTCCGTTGAGAACTAAGAAAACTGTAAGGATTATTATCAATACCACCCCTATTTGCTGTATAAACGACTTTAAACTTTCAAACACATAACTCGTGCGACGAGTCTCTAATTGATTTTCCAACATCTCCATCTGCACCTCATATTGCTTTTCCCCCTCTATTTTTTCCCTTACAAAACTTTTTATCACAGCAATGGAATCAATTATATTAATGAGCCCATGATTCTTACGTTCACGCTGACCTCTTAGCTGCATTCGCCATCCTTTAAGTTTATTTGCCTGACGCTGACTAACGAAGAAATAGATAGGAATTATAACTAAAGCCATTAGTCCCACATATAAATTAGCATTAAACATCACCACCAAAGCAATAATTGCAGTAGAAAACAGAGGCAAAATATCTAGAAAAAAGTTTTGAACTAATCTTATCAAACTTTCTACACCTCTATTGATTCGTGTCTCTAAATATCCGGTTTGGTTCTCTTGCTCTGCAAAGAACGACATCTTATAGGTTAGTATTCTGTCTACAGCCCTTTGCGAAAGATCACTCCCCACCCTTATTCTTATTTTCTCACCAAAGTATTTTTGCCCAAACTGTATACCTATATTCAGCAGCTCATTGGCAATCATAATAATAGATATAATTAGCAACAACCGTATTCCACTCTCAAAAGGATTCGGATCACGGAGCAGCTCCTCCACACGGTTTATAGTTTCATTAATCAAAAGAGGGTTTACCTGTGCCGCGAATGAACCAATTAGAGTCAAAAACAGGGTCCCTAATATCATCCCTTTGTAAGGTTTTACATAAGGAATGAGATTTTTAAATAGAAATTTAAAAGATTGTGCATGAGTGTTATTTTTTTTCATTCCCAATTGGACTCTTAAAGTACATAAGGGTTTAATTACAACACTGAGTAGTCCAATATAAGCGTCCCTGTTTTAGTAGACAATACAAGTATTACAAAAAAGGCTGTCAAAAAAATTTGACAGCCCTTTTATTAGTTTATTTTTTATATAAGTTCTTAATTCAAATAACAATAGTTCATTTATTTTCTCAAACATTAGTTCAATCTATTCAACACAACTAACATTTAGAAGCACCACAATTACGACATTTTAAGCACCCCTCCTCATAAACAAGAGTTTCATGTCCACAAACAGGACATTTTTGTCCTTTAGCCTCAGTCTCATTAGGCAAATATTTCTTAAGTGCACGCTCCACACCATTTTTCCATGTGTTAATAGTTTCACTATCCAGCTCCAATCCCGACACCAGCTTTATGACCTGATCAATAGGCATGCCATAGCGTAGAACCCCTGAAATCAATTTTGCATAATTCCAAAACTCAGGATTAAATTTACCATCCAACCCTTCAATGGTTACTTTATAACCTCTACGATTTTGAAATTGAAAATCGTAATGCTTTGTACCATCATTATAGTATGCTTTTATGATTTTACCTGAAGTTACACTTTTAGGGATCATTATACCATCATCTTCATCATTTATACCGGTAAAAATTTCATATGGTCTACCATTGAGCAATCCAATAAATGCGATCCACTTCTCTTTATTATTTTGAAACTTGATCACATCCGCTTCCAACTCAATAGGTCGAGAAGTAACAATTTGTGGCATCTCGAAGCAGTCGGCATCATCTTTTTTTTCTTTCTCTTTATCATCATCATTTGATATTAAAACGCCAGTTCTAGATCCATCACGATAAACAGTACATCCTTTACATCCACTTTTCCAAGCCTCCATATAAAGCTCTCCCACCAAATCCTCAGAAACGTCAGTGGGCAGGTTTATAGTCACGCTGATTGAATGATCAACCCATTTCTGTACGCGTCCCTGCATACGTACTTTCTGTAGCCAGTCCACATCATTAGAAGTAGCTTTAAAATAAGGAGACTTAGAAACCAGCTCATCAATTTCGGCGTTTGTATATTTCTTTGTAGTAGGATAACCATTAGCTTCCATCCAAGTTACAAACTTATGATGAAACACAGTGTACTCTTCCCATGAATCACCGTTCTCATCCACAAAATTAATTTTCACATCCTTATCATTAGGATTCACTTTACGCCTGCGAGTATATACAGGAAGAAATACCGGTTCTATTCCCGATGTTGTCTGAGACATTAAACTGGTGGTGCCGGTTGGTGCTATTGTAAGGCAAGCAATATTTCTTCTACCATATTTAACCATATCCTTATACATCTGAGGACTAGCCTCTTTCAGACGATTTATGAAAGGGTTATCTTTTTCATACTCAGCATTAAATATTTCAAAAGCCCCTCTTTCTTTTGCCATTAATACAGAAGAAGTGTAAGCATTTATTGCTATCTCACGATGTACTTTTTCTGAAAAATCATTCCCCTCGTCAGTACCATATATTATTCCTAATGCAGCCAACATATCACCTTCAGCAGTGATTCCAACACCTGTGCGGCGACCTTGCAATGTTTTGCGCTGAATTTTTTTCCAAAGATTTCTTTCTGTAAACTTCACCTCCTCAGACTCAGGGTCAGACTCAATTTTCTCTAAAATATTATCAATCTTTTCAGCCTCAAGATCAACGATATCATCCATTATTCTCTGAGCAAGCTGAACATGCTTTGAAAACAATTCAAAGTCGAAATATGCATCCTCTTTAAAAGGATTCACTACATATGAGTATAAGTTTATTGCTAACAAACGACAACTATCATAAGTACACAAAGGAATTTCACCACATGGATTGGTGGATACAGTTTTAAATCCAAGGTCGGCATAACAATCAGCCACTGACTCTCTTGTTATTGTATCCCAAAATAATACTCCAGGCTCAGCCGACCTCCACGCATTATGCACAATTTTCTTCCATAGTTTATGAGCATCTATTGTTTTCTCATATTTTGGATTATCAGATTCAATTGGAAACTTCTGCACATAGTCTCTCTTTTCGGAAGCAGCTTTCATGAACTCATCGTCGATTTTTACTGAAATATTTGCTCCGGTTACCTTACCCTGCTCCAATTTAGCATCTATGAAGTCTTCAGAATCGGGATGTTTTACAGAAACGCTCAACATTAATGCACCACGACGCCCATCTTGTGCAACTTCGCGTGTAGAGTTTGAGTAACGCTCCATAAAAGGAACAAGTCCGGTTGACGTAAGAGCAGAGTTCTTAACAGGTGATCCTTTAGGACGTATATGTGACAAATCGTGACCCACCCCACCGCGACGTTTCATCAATTGCACCTGTTCTTCATCAATACGGATGATCGCGCCATATGAATCAGCATCACCATCCATACCGATCACAAAACAGTTAGACAATGATGCAACCTGATAATCATTTCCTATACCTGTCATGGGACTCCCCTGAGGGATTATATATTTAAATCGATCAAATAGGTTAAAAAGCTCTTGCTCGCTTAAAGGATTGTCATATTTTCTCTCTATTCTGGCAACTTCTTTTGCTAGTCGCCAATGCATATCCTCAGGAGTTTTCTCATAAATAACACCCTGACTATCTTTCAATGCGTACTTGCTAACCCACACTTTGGCCGCCAGCTCGTCTCCCATAAAATACTCAAGCGATGCCTTATATGCTTCGTCGAAAGTATATGTCTTCTTTTTCATAAGCTAATGGTTTTATTAAAAAATAATTGCCTACAATAAGTTATAGTAATGAACTATGTTTTTGTGTGTATTCTACTTTTCATTTGTTAGACTTATTTGGCTTTGCAAGTTTATTGAAAGTTTCTAAGAGTACAAAACATTTACAAATATATTTATCAACAAATATGTAAAGTTTTCTAAAATAATTTATATAACCCTCATTATCTGCTATTTAAGTTTTTCAAAACATATAAATGTTTTCTTTTTGGATTAACCGCACTGATTTATAGATAGATAAAACAAACAAATATATTAAAGCAGAAAATAAATTTAAATGAAAAAAAATCACTCAACGAGACTAACTCGCTGAGTGATTTATCTGTTAGATATAATGCTTATGTGATTATTATTTTTTAATTAAAATTCTTAACTGAACCCATAAATAAAATTGATCCTGTAGAATTTTCTTGTATTACATAAATAAATGGTCTGTTTGCGTTAAATGTCACAAAAGTTGGAGGCTGATAAGAGGTTACTTCAATACCAATATTTGTAACCGCTGCAGCCTCTGTACCCACCTCATCTGTACTAATAAAAGTAAATTGCTCTACAAATGAAATAAAAGCATCAGCATCATCCGTCATACCTGAAAAATCTGCATAAAAAGGAATGAATGCAATTTCCATTCCCATATTAATCAACACATCTTTAAGGCTCTTACTGTATTCGGTTTTGAATTTTGGCAGATAGAGATCCACTTCACTCGATTGTAATCCAGACGTGAGGTCGTGCCACGAGCCGTTATTTTGCATTTCTCCTACTATGTCAACCAACGTTTTATCCTCTTTGGGCAATAATACTAACATGCTGAACGCCTTATTTCCATATGGCAATTCAACCATTTGCAACAATTGATTCTCATTATATCTAAAGTTTGATTCTTGATGCATCATTTCAACATTTTCCGACTGCCCATTTTCATAATAAAATGGTTTTTCTGTTGTATTTTTACGATCAAACTCTGACGCCCATATACCTTTAAAATATATAGCATTCAAAAGATACATAAGTGCCATAGGGTCGGTTTCATCCATAACATGATCAATCAGACTGTTAGTATTGTCAGCAGCCCACTTATTAATACGATTTACAGTATTAACATTTTGAAAATCAACCGACTCAACAGTAGAGTTAAAATATTCACTGTTTAATTCAATAAACTGATCTTTTATCTTAATATTCTGATTAGTCCATATAGAGTTGGCAATAGCCAGCCGCGTCGATGGGTCTGTTTTCAGCAACGCTTCTCTCAGCTTTTGATAATACATGTTGATATCTTGATCGGAATAATCATCAAGCCTTAAAACCTTCTGTATAGCCTCCTTTGTTTCACCTTCAGCACCATTCCATGTCATTGCTAAAGCCATACTCAAACTAAGAGGTGATACCATAAAATTATCGTCTTTATCTGCAGCCTCTTCATTAAACACATTGGCAAAAAATTCGAATGCAAAATTCTGATCCGATTTCACCATCTCCTGTTCTGAATTGCGTAAGTCAATTTTTATTGGCTCAGTCATCTCTTCTTTTAAATCTAAGTCATCGTTGTTTCTTTCACAAGATGCCGACATCAACATACCTGTCATTAAAATTATTGCTAAAATACTTGTTTTCGATTTCATATAATTAAAAATATTTATTTGATTTCATCTCGTAGTCATAACATGATATTAGTATTGTTATCTATACTTAAATTTAATGAACTACCATATATATGATAGATGGTTTAAGTAACAAAATGTTGCATTAAATATAGTAATTAACAAAAATAACATTAAAATAACATAGAATAAATGTTATACTCTAATTGTAATATCACTATTATATGATTCTATTAAATATAAGGAATAAAAGAGCAAGGTAAGAGCCAAGTAAGAACTTGATAAGAGTAGTTTTTAGATAATAACAGCTATATATTCATAAAATATTTGCTTAATTTTGCACTTTAAACTAATTGTCTTCTGATGTTTTTAGAGGATGTAATTAGATTCACCATTAAAATTTTGCTGCAATGAGAAAATGGCGCATTGAAGACTCTGAAGAGCTTTACAACATAAATGGCTGGGGAAACGGTTATTTCTCCATCAACGATAAAGGAAATGTTCAGGTTACCCCAACTAAGCAGGAGGGTATTAATGTTGATCTTAACGATCTTATGCGTGAATTATATTTAAAAGATGTAGTTGCACCGGTTTTAATACGCTTTCCCGAAATTCTAGACAATCGAATAGATAAAATATCACAAGGTTTTGCAAAAGCATCAAATGAGTATGATTATAAGGCTAGTAATCATATTATATATCCCATAAAAGTGAATCAGATGCGTCAGGTGGTAGAAGAGATCGTATCGAGTGGAAAAAGGTTTAATATTGGCTTGGAGGCAGGTTCAAAACCTGAGCTTCATGCTGTTCTTGCAATTAACACCGATAACAACTCTCTAATCATTTGCAATGGATATAAAGATGAGAGTTATATAGAACTGGCTTTGCTTGCACAAAAGATGGGTAAGCAGGTTTTTCTTG
>CAZURM010000047.1:0-14806 GCA_964622945.1 uncultured Proteiniphilum sp. | reverse complement strand
ACCAATACCATTGCCTTGGGCAAATGTGGAGAGTGCTGTGAAGAAAACAGCTGCTAATAGATGAATTTTCCTTTTCATAATTTATCTGATTTATATTTGTTTCGGCAAATATAAATACATTATGAATAGGTTTTTAAAAGTGGCTTTTCATGGCTGGGGGTGGCGTGAGATGGCGGTGGAAATTTATCGGTTAATGATTGTGCGGTGAGTTTTTATTTTTTAGTGAAAGAATATGCATGGAGTTTTAATGCCTGTGGAGATGTAGTCTAAGTAACTCAGAATTGAGAAGCAAAAGATCATTTGTTTCTCAATTTGGAGGCGTTGTATTGAGATAGTCAACGCTTCATAATCTTGAGGCATTGAGGTTTTCTATAATAGCCAAATGCCAAATTCTATTAACGTCTGTCAGTAGTGACTCATTTTCAAAAAAGCCAAGATACTTATTTTTTATGCTTACTATCTCTTTCTACTGATCTAAAAATAGGATACTGCTATTTACCTAAGCGGTATGGGCATGTAGTTTGAAATGACTAATGGGGGCGTAATCCCTATTATGCTACTCCTTTGATAAAAGCTAACAGAAACATAATAATCTCGTAACCAGTTTGTAATATTATAAACTGAACTTTGCGTCGAATTTTTACTAAAAGATCAAATGAAAAGAGCTTATAAAATGAAAATTGGTACGACTTCTTTATTTTTTACGTTTATCTTATTGTTTACCCTTTTTCTCTCTGTAGGTGCAACATGCGCTCAAGCAGGGACTATCAAAGGTACAATTATCGACGCATCCACAAAGGAGCCGTTAATTGGTGCTACTGTACTTCTGGTAGGGACATCTATTGGGGCTGCTACCGATTTGGACGGAAACTATACAATTAATAACGTTAATACTGGTAATCACAGTTTATCCGTTTCTTACATTGCTTTTAAGTCCATTACAAAATCGGACGTTATTATTAATGCTTCAAAAGAAACGGTTGTGAATTTTGAAATGCAGCCCGACGATTATGCCCTTGAGCAAGTAGAAGTAGTTGCTAAAGTAAACCTAGAGAGCGAGAATATATTGTTAATGGAACAAAGGGGGGCTTTGGTAGCTACACAATCCGTAGGTGCAAGAGAATTATCTCGAAAAGGGATTGGAAATGCTCAAGCTGCAGTAGTACATGTTTCGGGTATTTCAAAACAAGAGGGAGTAAAAAATGTATTTGTAAGGGGACTTGGAGATAGGTATAATGCAACATTATTAAATGGTTTTCCTGTTCCTTCTGAAGATCCAGAATATAAAAACATTGATCTTGGTTTTTTTGGAACCGATGTGATTCAAAATATTGGTGTGATCAAGGTGTTTAGGGCGCAAAATACGGGTGATGCCGGAGGTGCTATTATTGATATCTCTTCTAAGGAATTGGTAGGAGATGTAGCACTTAAATTTGATTTGACAGCGGGATTAAATACTGAGGCAATATCAAAAGACTTTCTGCGTCAAGATGGTATTGACTATTTTGGATTTTCCAATGCTAGTAAACCTACAACTGGAAAATTTGATTTCCCTAATAGTTTGGATCCTTCGGTGATAAGTCATCCAATGAATCACAGCTATGGCTTGTCGGGTGGAAAATTATTCAAATTGGGTGAGAATCGTAATCCCCTATCTTTCTTCGCCGTTGCTTCACATACTACAGATTATTCTTATACTGAAGAAAAGGTTAAGAGTACTAATTCAATTGGAACAGTTTATCAGGATCAAATAGGGAATAAGTATTTTCAAAATACAAGTCAGTTGGTTCTTGCAAATGTAGATTATGGTTTAAACAGGAAGCATAACCTTGCGTATAATATAATGATGGTTCACGCTAATAATCAATATGTTGGAGAATATGAGGGTTTAAATTCAGAAAGACATCAAGATAGTAATTCAAATTTTGGATTCCTGAGAAGACAGCAGACAAATGATAATGTTTTGTTGACCAATCAACTCATCACAAATTGGGAATTAAAAGATGGCATTCGCTTGAATGCAGGTGTTTCTTATAATTATGTGAGAGGTTTGGAACCCGATAGACGAGAGAATTATTTGTCCAAAATGGATGATAGGTCTTATATTTTAACAGGTAGCAATCGTCAAAAACGTTTCTATTCCACATTAAATGAAAATGATTTCAACCCAAAAGTGAGTCTATCCTACCAATTAAATGACAACTTTAAGAGTGATAATTCTTCACTGAAAATTGGGTACGATGGTCGTTTTATTGCTGATGATTTTCATGCTGTTGAATATAATTATAGTGCGGTGAGCGGAGTTTATCCTATTGATGCTTTGAAGTTAGACTATTTGTACAATCAGTCAACAATGGATTCTGGGGTCTTTGAAATGACTGAAGGAGAAGCAAATACATATCAAGTTGATAAATATATTCATTCTGGTTTTATTGAAACTAATTATCAACTCACGTCGCGTCTTGTAGGAAATGTAGGGTTGAGAATTGATTATGTAGATATGACCGTCGATTATAATGTTCAAGGAATATTACCGGGTGATGTGTTACTTAAAAAGACCTATTATCTTCCGAGCATGAATCTAAAATATGAGGTCAACAAAAAGAATGTGTTGCGTTTGGGATTAAGCAAAACTTATACCCTTCCACAATCAAAAGAAATTTCCCCTTACAAATATGTAAATATTAGTTTTGTAAGTCAGGGAGACCCAAATATTCAACCTTCAGATAATTATAATATTGATCTGAAATGGGATTACTATTTAAGTGCTTCTGAATTATTTTCTTTAACTGGTTTTTATAAGTTTATAAAAAATCCAATTGCTCGAGCCGACGAAGGCAATTCAGCAGGTTTATTGACATATAAAAATATTAGCGATAAAGTTCAAGTTGCTGGAATTGAACTAGAAGCAAGAAAAAATATTATCAACAGAACAAGTGCTGATTACCAGAAAATAAACAAATTTACAGTAGGACTCAATGCTTCTTATATTTACTCTGATCTAATGATTCAAATAGCAAATACTGAAGAACGTAAAACACAACTGGAGGGTGCATCACCATTTCTGGGCAATTTTGATATCTCTTATATTTACCAAAATGGAGACAGGAATTTCATATCGTCACTCGTGTTAAATTATTTCAGCAATAGAATTCATACAATCGGTACAAGAAGCTTTAAAGATATAATTGAAGAGGGAATTCCTACACTTCATTTTGTGACTTCATATAAATTCAATAAGAATTTTACATTCAAATTAAATATTACTAATTTGTTCGATCCATATTATCAATTAACACGCAAAGCTTCCGGACAATCAGACGAAAAACATGTGCTTAATAAATATAAAAAAGGTAGAAATATCAGTTTGGGCATAAGCTACGAACTATAATCTGAAAGATATAAATAACAACTAAATTATTACTAACTAAATTTTATCAAAATGAAGAAAATTATTTTAAGTTTAATTATGATTGCTGCAATTTTAATTCCAGTAGTTTTAAGTTCGTGTAGCAAGACCGATACACCTGTCGTTAACCCTATTGTTGATGACTATAAGTTATCGGGTTCAATTAAAGAAACAAAAACGCTTGATGCTAACGTTGAATATCTATTGACCGGTCCAGTTATTGTCGAAGACGGTGGTGTTTTAAATATCCCTGCTGGAACTGTAATTAAAGCACAAAAAGGCTTTAATAGCTATGTCTTGGTATTGCAAGGAGGAATAATCAATGCAAAAGGAACTGAAAGTTCTCCCATTACTTTTACTGCTGACATTGCTAATGCACAACAAGGTCACTGGGGAGGTCTAATTATTAATGGTAAAGCTCCATTGGCTGGTGGTGAAAAAGGGACTACGGAGATTAACTCTTCATTCTATTATGGTGGAGATATTAGTAATGATAATTCTGGTGTACTTACTTATGTTAAATTGGAATATACAGGAGCTCGTTCAAGTGCCGATGTTGAACATAATGGTCTTACTTTAAATGGCGTTGGAAGTGAAACAAAAATTGAAAATATCTATATTCCTAATAGTTCTGATGACGGTATTGAATTCTTCGGAGGATCAGTTAACGTTAAAAACCTATTAGTTGTGAATTCTGATGATGATATGTTCGACTTCACACAAGGTTATACCGGTACACTAGAAAATGCATATGGTATCTGGGAAAAAGGATTTTCAAGTTCTGAATCAGATCCACGTGGCATTGAAGCGGATGGCAATTTAGACGGGAATACCCCTGATCAACTCGGCCAATCAAATTTCACTGTAAAAAACATTACAATTGATCTGAAATTGGATCCAATTGCTGCTGATCATGCAGATTTTAAGAAAAGGTCTATGCAAGATGTGATAAAGATTCGTCGCGGTGCTAAGGTATCTATCACTAACGCTCTTTTCAAAGGGACAGGAACAGCAGAAAATATTGTGGACTTTAATGATGGAAAAGGAAATGGTGATGAAACATCAACAATTTCATACAAAAGCACGCTGCCTGCACCTACTAAAGAGTTTGTAAAAGGAACCGGCAATGTAACAATAAATGAAGCTAATACGGGCTGTCCTTCAAATATTTTCGGTTGGACTGGTTATACAGGTTTTTAATTGAATAATGAAAGATCTGAAAAGGTATTCCATTAGGAATGCCTTTTTTTCTACATTCATTTGAAACTAAATAATCTTTTGATTATTTAGTTTCAAATAATATCAAATGGTTATTAATTCTTTAATACATTGTGAAATGAAAAAAAACACACTTATAATTGTAATTACTTTGTTCAGTTTGGTTTCTATTTTAGGTGCACAAGATAAACAAACAGACCCCCACAAAATATATTTCAGTAATGGATATTATTTTAGTGATAAAGCACAAAACTCATTATTTTCTGGAGAATATAATGAGTTTTATGATAACGGCACATTAAAACTACAAGTACAAATAAAAGATGGTGTTCCAGAAGGTACTTATGTAGTATATTTTGAAAATAGAAAACCACAGGAAATTCGTTCTTATAAAGATGGAAGATTGCATGGTTTGTGGAGGACATATGATGTATCGGGTCAATTACTGTCTGAAGCAGAATATAAAAATGACAAAAAAGATGGAACCTGGCGCATATGGGATGAATTGGGTACTCAGCGCTATGAACTAAACTATTCTGAAGGTGCTAAAACAGGTGTATGGCGTATGTGGGACGCTAAAGGCAATCTTATTGATGAGAAGCGTTATTAATTGACCAATAAAAACTTAACAGAAGCCTGATGATTTAGTAACAGGTTTGTAATAATAATGTTTGAACTTTGTTTATAATAAATGATACATAAATTTGATAGTTAAAAATAAAAATTGTAATATGAAACTAATTTTATCCCTTGTAGCTACTCTCGTTTTATCTTGTGCGGTTTTAGCCAGTAATGAAAATGAAAACATTGAGAAAAATGTAAATGCATCTAAAACGAAGACAACAACTAATACAACAACTCAAGTTCAAGTTATTGGAAGTGTTATGGATGAAGTGAATAACGAATCATTAGCTGGTGCTTCTATCTTAATTGATGGCGTTAAACATTATTCTGATCTTGACGGAAACTTTGTAGTGAAAAATATTGTTCCCGGAAACCATCAGATTGTTGTTGAGCTAATTTCATACGAACCAAAAGCTCTGGATGTAAACGTACAAAAAGACACGAAAATTCATGTTGATTTGGTTAGGAAATAGTAAAATCAATTTATCATTTAGTACAGATGTGAATCTGCACTTTTTTTTGTGCACCATGCATTATGGTTTCACTTGGTGGTGAAAGTCTACTATGAGGGGTGTGTATTCACCCACCATTAGTTGAAGAACACTAATCATATCAGGTATAACTAATGTGATGAGACTCCATAACAAGTGAAAGTCTAAAAATTATATGGACAGCAGTATGTAAATATTGCGGTGACTAGAGTGAAAGTGAAGTTATCTTACATTGTAGGTCTCACGAAGTATAAAGGGTTGAATCTTAATCAAGTGAATAGTAAATGAATGTTGTCTCTATTGAAACGACAAATGCAGGAAATTTCGTAAGATTTATTTCAAGCGAAGGTAGATCCTGCAATCAAGCTATTAAAAGACTACATCAACATGTCTTCTGTTGATGACTTCTATGAATCAGAATGTTACTGTAATGCACGTCTATATTAGTCTTTGATTGCATAAGCATATTATTATACATTGATATTCGTGCTTCTTTCAGAGCTGGTAAAGTTTGAAGATCAATTCAGTGATGCTTTTATGAATATTACTGCTCTTACCAATCATCACGGTGCATAATTCGCTTTGGAGTTCAAAGGCCATATCCTTAGATAATTGGACTACTTGAATGAATAGGACTCCAACCAAGAGTGATATAAAAGGTAGAGGAACTACTCAAGGAGCTATACATAAACGAAATGAGAACCCTTTTACAAAGATGGATGTTCACCATGGTTGAAAAAACTAGATGTTTTGTTGAAGCTAAGTTTAGAGCATTTGAAAAAAGATTTTGAGCGGCTTTGCAATGGATTAATTAGGCGCAGGAATTATAATTTCAACCTCTTGGAAAATCCGGCAAATACCATCGAACAATAATAGTAACGAGAGAGGAATCAGAAAACTGAAGATAAAACAGAAAATCAGTGGAACATTTCCTACTGACAATGGAGACGATGCCTTTATGACATTATATTCCATAACTGATACCGCTTGGAAAAATAATCAATCATTTTTTGATGCTATACTCGCCTTCTTTGAATGTGAACAAAGCCACTTGACTTTGGCTGAATAGTTACACTGTCATGTTTACGTTATGATAATACTCATAGCAGATAATATTTTTTTTATTTATGCAACTGAAAAATAAATTCCAATCCGCCATCTTTTCTGTTTTTTGCTGTAATTGTACCTTTATGAAAAGAAACAGCATTTTTCACAATTGAAAGCCCTAAACCTGTACCACCTGCGTCGCGAGTACGACCTTCGCTTATTCGGTAGAATCGTTCAAACAAACGGTTCAAATGGATTTCGTCTACACCAACACCCGTATCATAAAATGAAAAGTAATTGAAATCCTTATCTTCTTTATACTCGTTAACATGTATCTTTATTCCTTCTCCGGCATATCGTATGGCATTATCAGTCAGATTTCGAAAAATGGAGTAAATTAGGTTCTTATTCCCTTCTAAAACTGAGTCTTTAGGAATGGTCCATTGCATGTCAATTTTTTTCTCTTTGAGCAAAGATGATAGATCTTTTTTTAATTTATCAAGAGTTTGAGCTATATTGATTTTTTCCATTTTGAACAATTGTGGGGCTTCTTCCATTTTTGTAATCAAGCTCATATCTTGAATCAATTCGGAAAGCACAATAGTTTGGTCAAAAGCCTGTGTAATAAAATATTTTTTCTTTTCATCATCCAAAGGTTGTTCTAAAACCGTTTCGAGATACCCTCGAATGCTTGTAACGGGTGTACGCAACTCATGTGCAATATTGCTGGTCATTTCCTGTTTCAGTTGCCGAGTCTTTCCCTGTTTGGTTATATCATTCAATATAATTTCAAAACTATGATCTTCAAATATATTAACACGCAAGGAAAATGTTTTTCCTTGCTTCTTTACTAATGTTTCAAAATAGTTGGAACCTCTTTCAGAGATAAATTTATTTATATCAATAAATGTTTCATCTAATAAGATATCTGAAGGGTCACTACCTGGTTCTTCGGTTAATGTATTTAGAAACTGTATAAATAATCCATTATAAAATTCAACTTTTTTATCGGGAGAAAAGAAGCATATTCCCTCATCTGAACTGTGAACATGTTGCAATAGTTTTTCTCGTTCAGAAACTACTTCTTTTTTGCTTTCTTTCAACTGGTGATAGTTTTCTGCAATTTTTAAACCTATTTCTCCTAATTCATCATTTGGAAATTTAAACTCTTCAAACTCTTCCTTTTTAGAGCTTAATGCAAAATCACGAAGTTGTTTAATCGATTTGCCAAATCGATCTGTTCCTATTTGAACTAAAATTAATATGACAAAGAAAAACAAAATAATAAAGTATAGAAAAGCATTGTCAGTTTTTAAAAATCGTTGAGTTTGAATATTATAAGGCAATGCTATTCGGAAATATTGATTCCCAATTTTCTTTGCATAGTACAAATACGCCTCACTATTTGATGCAGAGGTACGTATATCTGTTCCTTTTCCCGATTTTAATGCGTCGATAACTTCAGGTCGTTGAGCATGATTCTCCAATCTTGCTAAATCTTCAATTGAATTGTCGAATAAAACATTACCATCTTTATCTATTAGGCTAAAACGAATGTTTGGTGGAAATAATTCAATTAAAGTATCCAATGTTTGAGTAACACTCCCATTACCAATTAAAAGGCCTGCATTTAGAACTTCAATATAAGCATCAAGTTTTTCTGCTAAAGCTTCTGTTTTGAGCTTTTTATCTCTTGATTTTTCAAATGCTACAATACCAATAGTGAAGATGGTGAAAATGAAAGAAAAATATAAGAATAGCCTTATTTTATAACTTAATTTCATAGATTAGAATGGTTAAATTTGTATCCATATCCAGGTCGATTGATCACAAAGGTTGCATAGCTATCCAGTTTTTTACGTAATCTTGTAATATGTACATCTACAGTTCTTGTAGTAATAAACGTAGATTCATCCCATACACTATCTATTATTTCTTCACGCGAGAATACTCTGTCATTATTTTCTGCAAGAAAAGTTAGAATCTCGAACTCTGTTTTTGTAAGTGAAATTTTTTCCCCCTTAATCGTCAATTGTTTTGCTTCAAGATCAATGACAAAATCATCAAAAATTAGTTTTCGGTTAGTATTGTTCTTTATATTATTATTTTCAAGTCTTTTAATAACAGCTTTTATTCGAGCAATTACCTCCTTAATTGAAAATGGTTTTGAAATGTAATCATCACCGCCCACTGAAAATCCCGTTAGCATATCATTCTCTGTATCTTTAGCTGTTAAAAAAATAATAGGTGTATGATTGCCTTCGGTTCTTAATTTTTCAGCCATTTTATAACCCGACATACCGCTCATCATTACATCAAGCAAGATAAGTGTGTATTGATTTGAAAGTTTTTTTAGTGCTTCTTCAGCTGAATAAGCAGTATCAATATCAAACCCTTCATTCTTAAGATTAAATTCAAGAATCTCGCATATGCTTTTGTCATCATCGACGATTAGTATCTTCTCTGCCATGTTTATTTGTTTTATGCAAAGTTAATTATAGTTGCAGATAATCCCTTATAAATAAGGGGGAGATAATTATTCATTACTGCTTTTTTTATCACTGTGCTTCAGTACTTTTGCATCAACAAAGAAAACTATTTCTTCTACAATATTGCTACAATGGTCACCAATTCTTTCTAATTTACGGATAAGTAATATCAGCTTTAATCCACAATGTATATATACGGGATTACTTGTCAAATGATCTGTTAGAATATAAAGTGCATTATGGTAAATTCCATCAACTACCTCATCCTTGGCTAATATCTTGCCTGATATTTTAGTGTTTTCTGATTCAAGGGCGACAAATCCATCAGATAACATACCAATGAGCGTATCAAACATTTTCTCGAATTGCAAATCTTCTACCAATTCCGTTTCCATTTTATTGCAGTCATCGTCTATTACATGGCGAGCAACCCCTACAGCGAAATCTCCAATACGTTCCAATGTAATGCTTATTTTTATCAATGAAAGGATAAGTCTTAAGTCAATGGCAACAGGGCTATAAAGTGCAATATAGTTTTCGCAATCACTTTCTATTTTCAGTTCAAAAGCATCCACACGTTTTTCTCTGCTCAAAATTTCAAGTGCCGATTCTATATCGCTGTTGATAAAACATTGTTTGGCCTTTTCAAGTTGTAGAATAACCAATTTCCACATTTGCTTTACTTCCTCTTTGAGAGATTGCATCTCCCGTTGTGTATATTTCATATTCTCATTAATTTAAAAGTTGAAATTATCCGAATCTACCAGTTATGTAATTTTGTGTCTCTTCTTTATCAGGATTTAGGAACATCTTTTTGGTTTCACTATATTCTACGAGTTCACCTAACATAAAAAAACCTGTTTTATCGCTTATCCTTGCTGCTTGTTGCATATTATGAGTAACAATAACTATGGTATATTCTTTTTTCAGATTATGAATCAATTCTTCTATTTTAGATGTTGATATAGGATCGAGTGCTGATGCTGGTTCATCCATGAGTAGTATAGATGGTGATATAGCCAATGCCCTTGCTATACAAAGTCTTTGTTGTTGCCCTCCAGAGAGTTCAAATGCCGATTTTTTAAGTTTGTTTTTCACCTCTCCCCATAGAGCGGCTGCAACAAGTGATTCTTCCACCCGTTGTGCAATGAATTTATTATCACCCATATCGTTTACCCTCAAACCATATGCTACATTTTCGAATATGGATTTTGGAAAAGGATTGGGTTTTTGAAATACCATACCCACTTTTTTACGTAATTCGTCAACCTGAATGGATTTTCTGTAAATATTCTCTCCCTGCACAAGACATTCCCCTGTAAGATGTGTGTCGCTTATTAAATCATTCATACGGTTGAATATGCGCAAGAAAGTTGATTTTCCACAACCTGAAGGGCCAATAAAAGCCGTAACAGTGTTGGCTTCCATTGTCATGCTGATGTTTTTCAATGCATGGAAATTACCATAATAAAAATCTATATTTTTTGCTTCTATCATTTTTTATTCAATTAGTTAGTTTTCACTTTTTTACCGAAGTGGCGTCTGATAATTGATGCTAGTAGATTCATTAACAGAACAATCGATATCAATACCAATGCAGTTCCATATGCAAAAGGAAGCGATGCCTCTATGTCGGTTCCGCTGGTTGCAATTACATATAGGTGATAGGGTAATGCCATCACTTGGTCGAAAATACTACTAGGTAATTTGGGTAAAAAGTAGGCAGCCACAGTAAAAAGAATCGGAGCAGTTTCTCCCGAAACCCTACCTATAGAAAGTATCAATCCTGTGATAATATTCGGAAATGCCAACGGTATTACTACTTTACGAATGGTTTGCAGTTTACTTGCCCCCAATGCTAAGCTTCCTGTACGATAGGAGTCTGGAACGGCCTTTAATGCTTCTTCGGTAGTGCGAATAACTAAAGGCAATACTAATAACCCTAATGTAAGCGATCCCGCCAGAATAGAATCACCAAAACCAAGTGTATTTACAAATAAAGCCATACCAAATAGGCCGAATACGATGGATGGAATACTGGCTAAATTGTTAGTCATAATGCGTATAAAACTTATAATCCAACCATTCCCTGCATATTCATTCGTATAAATGGCAGACATCACACCCAGCGGGAATGCAAATATCATACTGCCTACAACCAAACAAAGGGTTCCGACAATAGCAGGGAAAATCCCTCCTGAAGTCATTCCTTCTGTTGGACTAGTAGTAAGAAACTCCCAACTAATGACTCCTATTCCGTTGTACACAATAAATCCGAGTATCCAGAAAAGAATACCTACTACTATTAAACCGAGTAATCGGAATGCCCAAAAAGCTACTTGTTGACTTAGTTTTTTATTCATGATTACATTTCTTTGTTGGGTTGTCTTTTAGATATAACTTCTGCAATAATACTGATAATCATTGTGATTATAAATAGAATACATCCCAAGAGAAAAAGCGATTGATAGTGAGCACCTCCTGCTGGAGCTTCACCCAATTCGGCAGCTATCGTAGCAGGTATCGTTCGTACTGATTCAAATAATGAATGAGGCATGACTGCAGCATTTCCTGTAACCATCAATACTGCCATTGTTTCACCTATAGCGCGTCCTATGCCTAAAACAACTGCTGCCGATATTCCGGATGCAGAGTATGGTATGACAACCCTATAAATGGTTTGCCAGTGTGTTGCTCCCAATGCAAGACTTGCTTCACGCATAGCTAAGGGGGTGTTACGCATGGCATCTTCTGCAACCGTAACAATAGTTGGTAATGCCATAATTGCCAATATCAAACTTCCTGTAAATGCTGTTTCACCCACCGATAATCCAAATGTTTTCTGAACAATTGGAACAAGAACAACTAAACCAAAAAAACCATATACAACAGATGGAATACCTGCTAAAAGCTCAATTGTTGGTTTCATAAATTTACGGGTGCGTTCTCCAGCTAGTTCAGAAAGATAAATAGCCACTCCCAATCCTAAGGGCATAGCAATAATAATAGCGGTAATACTCACAAGTAGCGTTCCTAAAATAAGTGGGAGCACACCAAATAATGGTGAAGGAGTAGCAGTAGGAATCCACTCTTTGCCTCCGAAAAAATCACTTACACTTATATTTTTGGAAGGTAATACTTTAACTCCTTGTATGTCCGATGGAGCGTATTTTTGTGGTAGGAATGCTATGATATTGGGATTTTGAATAATAACTTCCCCCAATTTCTCAGGGAGTAAAGTATAATCTTCTCCTAATTCTTCTTCGGAGTAGATATTAAAAATTTCGTCAAAGCGGAATATCATTATTTCTTGTTCATTTCCTCCTAATTCCTTCCAGTTGGTAACTTCCGAGTCAAATATATGTTTGATGTCTTTAATATTAAGGTCGTCTACGGTGTTTTTAGAATTCACATAAAGCGAATAACCATTTTCAACCGAAGGGGAGTTGAATAAACCTAATCCTTCCTTGAATAGAAAGACTACTATAAGCAGTATAGCAATGCTGGTTATAGCTCCGCTAACTGTTAGTATGCTTTCGACTATTCGTTCTAGAACTCGCTTAAATTGTTTCATATATTTACATTACAACATATTTAATAATTTGCTGTTTTGTAGTTATTTTACTTTACCGTTATAAAACCCACTTTTGAAACTATTGCTTGACCTTCCTTAGAGAGTACGTAGTTGATAAATGGCTTTACTTTAGCTTCAGATTTAACTTCATAGTAGAAATATAGCGGACGTACAACAGGATATGATTTGTTTTTAGCATTTACCACAGATGGCTCGGTAAACATTTTGCCTGCATCGTAGGAAATATGAACTGCTTTAACATTTTTGTTTAAGTATGCAAGACCGACATATCCAATTGCTCCTTTTGTTTGACTTACTGACTGAACAATGCTTCCTGTTGCAGGCATGCTCATGATACCATTCATATAGTTTTTATTCTTCAAAACACTTTCCTTGAAAAACTCGTATGTTCCTGATGATGTTTCTCTTGAGTAGGGAACTATTTTTAAATCATCACCGCCAAGCTCTTTCCAGTTTTTTATTTTTCCAGTAAAAATCCCTTCCAATTGTTCACGAGTAAGATTTACTACTTTATTTGCTGGATTAACTATCACTGCCAATGCATCATAAGCAATAATTACTTCTTTAGCTGTTTTTCCACTTTCTTGCAATTTTTGTTTCTCATCAAATTTTATTCTCCTCGATGCTTGGGCAATATCGGTTGTGCCTGCAACAAGTGCAGAAATTCCAACACCGCTTCCACCACCAGTCACAGAAACAGAACTTGAAGGATTAACTTTTTTATAATTCTCTGCTTCAGATTGAGAAAGCGGAAGCACAGTATCAGACCCTTTTATTCGTTGCGCATTTGCATTTAATACTAATGTTAGTAATACTACTAAACTTAAAAATGTTTTTTTTATAACTTCTACACTCATTGAAAAATAATTTAAATATTTATTATTTACTTTGCAAATGTACTCAATGGGTATTACAGAGAGTTTTCGATTATGTTACAAATATATTAAGCTTATTAAGTTGATCGTGTGAGGATATTACCTTCTAAGTCATATTTATGAAACCTCCATGATTTTTCAAACATCCATGAGAATGAAAATGTATTGACTTTGATTGACATATCAGGTTTTCTTTTAATTTTGTAATGTCTGCTTATTAGCTCACTTACATAAACTCAAGAAAGGAGCCAATATGTCAACAGTGCAATTTGAACAACTTATCAGTCGCAGTTGCGGCCTTGATGTTCACCAAAAGACAGTTTTTGCCACAATAAATGGCGAGGGTTTTAAACGTTCAACCCGAGAGTTTGGAGGGTTTACGAGTTAGGGGATAAAAGTTTGGATTGTGAATGCCAGGCATGTTAAAACGTGCCAGGACATAAAATAGACAAAAAGGATAGTGCCTGGCTTTGCAAACTGCTCTTAGCAGGACTACTTAAGCCAAGCTATATTCCACTTAAGGAGCAACGTGATTTTAGCGACTTGACTTGTTTTCGTAAGAAGTTGATTCAAGATATTGCTTCTACTAAGAGTCGCATCATTCGCATTCTTGAAGATTGTAATGTAAAGCTCTCAAGCATTTTGAGCAGTACAAGAGGAGTTACTGCAATCAAATTGATAGATAAACTGTGGGAAGGCAAACCCATGATGATGCAGGATATTGATTCTGATTCAGCCTATACAGGACCTAAACAAGAGCAAACGGTAGCTTCGAAAGAGATGGAAAATCAAGTCTGTGAGAAAGGTGCTAAAAATCGGGCACTTACAGAAGAACAAAAAGAAAACAATAGGATAAAATCTAAAGTGCGCTCAAGAGTAGAACACATATTTGGTTTTATGAAAATGAGCATGAACGGAATGTATTTGAACAATATCGGCATAAAAAGGATCACAGTCATAGTAGGGTTGATGAATCTTACTTATAACATGTTCAGGAGAATACAGCTTATCTAATATTTCTATCATTTAAACTTAGAAAAGGATAATTTCGAAATGAT
>CAZURM010000046.1:0-14893 GCA_964622945.1 uncultured Proteiniphilum sp. | reverse complement strand
TCAACTACTCTATTCAGGAGTATGTAAATGACTCTGTTTCAACTTTTGTTGATGCAGCCAATAAGAATGATCTTCCTCATCCGAATATTATTACAGAATCGGGGCGTGCACTTACTGCTCATCATTCTGTATTAGTTTTTGAAGTTCTTGAAACCACAACTTTACCAGAATGGCCTGAAGATAAGGACATTCAAGAGAGTGATCATGAATTGGTTAAAGAGCTTTACAAGCTATGGGACACACTTACTCAACCACGAATGTTGGAATCATGGCACGATGCTCAGCAGATTCGTGACGAATCGCTTGATCTTTTTAGTCTGGGTATGCTTGACATAAAAACAAGGGCTCAAGTGGAACAGCTTTATTACTCTATAGCACGAGAAATTAATATTACCAGCAGCAGAGCAAAGCATGCACCTCAAGAACTGCGTCAGCTTTCAAAGCTTCTTGGTGATAAATATTTCTGTAATTTTTCTCTTTTCCAGTCGCTTCCCGACTCATGGGGAATTGATCAGGTATTTCCAATAATCCCTATACATCGCTTAAACGAGAAGCCGGAACGAACTGCTACTTTGCAGGATATTACATGCGACTCAGATGGTAATATTTCAAATTTTGCATCGCAGGATGGCTATCGTTCTACGCTTTTGCCTGTTCACTCTCTCAAAAAAGATGAGCCATACTATTTAGGAGTATTTCTTGTTGGTGCCTATCAGGAAATTTTGGGAGACCTACACAATCTTTTTGGAGATACTAATGTAGTTCATGTATCTTCGGGAGAAAATGGTTATCGAATAGATCAAATTATTGATGGAGAGTCAGTAGCAGAAGTGCTTGAATACGTACAGTACAATCCTAAAAAGTTGGTTCGCACAGTAGAAACATGGGTAATGAGTTCTGTAAAACAGGGAAAGATTTCTGTTGAGGAGGGTAAAGAATTTCTATCAAACTACCGTTCGGGGCTGTACGGATACACCTATTTAGAATAGCTGCATTAGCAATCATCCATTTCACAGTCATCATCAACTAACTCAAACTCAATCGTACAGTGGTGTGCTCCTATGTTGAACAGTGATTCCCTTATCTCGGTTTTTAATAATTGCTGTTTCTCCATACTAATCTCTTTTTTGAGTACCACGTGAATGGTAAGCACGTTATACTGACCATCTACAGACCACGCATGAAGGTCGTGTACACCACTTACTTCGCTGATGTTGAGCAGCACATTTTTCACCTCTTCGAGATTTAGATTTGAGGGACTACCCTGCAATATGATACGCATGCTTTCACGTACATTGCGAAATACGTTAATCATGATGAATAGGGCTATTGCAATGGATAATATGGGATCAATTATTGGGGCATCCACAAAATACATCACGCCGGCGCCAATGAGTACTGCCAACCAGCCTAAAACATCCTCAAGCATATGCAGAGAAACTACTTTCTCATTGATTGAACTACCTTTACGTAATCGAAATAAAGCAATACCGTTTATAACAACTCCAAAAACGGCCAACAATAGCATTCCCTCAACATTGGGCTGTTGCGGATTAAAAAGACGAGGTACAGCATGGATGAGTATTACTACACTCCCTACTAAAAGTACTACCGAATTTATTACTGCACCAAGCAACGAGAAGCGTTTAAAACCATAAGTATATTCCTGTGTGCGTGGTTTCTTTGAGATTTTCTGAAAATACCATGATAGACCTAAAGTTATGCAATCGCCCAAATCATGAACAGCATCGGAGAGTATTGCCATACTGTTGGTTAATACTCCTCCAATAAATTCAATAATCGTAAATATTAAATTCAGAAAGAAAGCAGTTTTGATGTTCTTTACATCGTTATTTCCATTGCTATGATTGTGTGTATGCATAAGAAGTAAATAATATAAATAATAACGCTATGAAAAAAAGAATGTTCAATGTTTCAAATAAACTCTATATTTGTATATTTGTTATAAATATAACTATTAAAAATCAATCTGATATAGATAAAAAAGTAGTAAAATAGTAAATAGATAATACAATAAAATAAACCTGATTTAAAAAACATGAAACATTTATATTTAATAATTTTGACTGGTGTGATTTTATTATCAGCCTGTAATACAAGTAAAGAAGACGTGAAAATATCAAAGCAATCTGATTTTCCTGCACCACCAATGGCAGAAGTAAACCCCGATACATTCATTAATTTTGGACAACAGCGTATCGATAATTATTTTTGGCTTAAAGACAAAAACAATCCTAAGGTCATCGACTATCTAAATGCCGAGAACAAATATACTGACAGTGTGATGGCATCTACAACGGAATTACAACAAACTATTTATGAGGAAATCTTGGGCAGACTTAAGGAAGATGATGAGAGTTATCCTTCTTATATGAATGGGTACTGGTATTATAGTCGCACTGAAAAAGATAAACAATACCGAACTTATTGTCGCCGAAAGGGCACTATGGATGCAGAAGAGGAGATAATATTTGATGTAAACAAAATGGCTGAAGGTATTTCTGCTTTTATCTTTGGTGGCTACTCTATTAGTCCGGATAATAGTAAGGTGGCTTATCTGTTCAACGAAACTGGCTCTTATGCTGAGTATGTGATGAAGATGAAGGATCTGAATACAGGTGAAGAGATAGGTTATACAGTAATTGGAGCTACCTCTGTAGCATGGGCAAGTGACAATCAGACTCTGTTTTATGGTGTCATTGATCAAACTTTACGTCCTTATCAGATTCACCGCCGAGGGCTAAACGAACCACGTAGCACTTTGATTTACGAAGAGAAAGATAATAAGTTCAGAACTTATGTGTCGGGCAACAAAACGAAAGAATATATTTTTATTGGTAGTGTCAGTTCTACAACATCAGAAGAGCAATATATATCTGCCGACAGACCTCTCGATCAGTTTAAACTTTTCCTTCCACGTGTGCAGGATGTAGAGTATTCGGTGTATCCACATAAGGAGAAGTTTTTCGTTCAATATAAAGATCGTGAAAATATAAATTCTATGATTTACGAAGTTCCAATAGCTGGATATGAAGATAGGTCTACATGGAATGTTTTTTTACCTCATAGTTATGATGTTCGGTTAGAAGGAATAGACATCTTAAAGGACTATGTATCGGTGGAATTGCGAGAAAATGGACTTTCGATAATTAAAGTAATGCCGGTTAATGGAGGTGAAGAACAAACTATTGCTTTTCCTGAACCGGTGTACTCTGCATCGCTAAGCGGTAATCCCGAATATGACGCTACAACGATAAGATACTCATATACATCACTAAATCGTCCTACTACTCTTTATGAGTACAATATAGAAACTGGTGTGACAGAGAAACTAAAAGAACAGGAGATTCCTTCGGGCTTTAATCCTGATGATTATACCGTGGAACGGCTTTGGGCTACTGCACCTGATGGAGTACAGGTTCCAATGGCGGTTGTTTATAAAAAAGGATTGAAATTAGATGGAAGCAACCCAACTTTAATATATTCTTATGGGAGTTATGGGTCGAGCTCTGATGTGTATTTTAGTGCCAGCATGTATAGCCTAATAGACAGAGGGTTTGTTTATGCTCTTGCACAAATACGCGGTGGAAGTGATTTGGGTGAACAATGGTATGAGGATGGTAAATTACTTAATAAGAAGAATACGTTTACCGACTTTATAGCTTGTAGTGAAAAGCTTATTGCTGACGGTTATACTTCTTCAAACAAGCTTTCTGCAATGGGTGGTAGTGCGGGTGGCTTACTTATGGGTGCTGTAACCAATATGAGACCTGATCTTTATCAAACCATTGTGGCTCAAGTACCATTTATTGACGTGATTAATACTATGCTCGACGATACTTTACCCCTTACAACAGGTGAGTACGAAGAGTGGGGAAATCCAAACGTTGAAGAGTACTATAATTACATTTTATCTTACTCTCCATATGAAAATATAAATCCTCAGAATTATCCTAATATGTTGATAACCGGTGGAATTAATGACTCACAGGTACTCTTCCACGAGCCAACTAAGTACACGGCTAAATTGAGAGCTATGAAAACAGATGATAATATTATATTGCTTAAAATGAATATGGAGTCTGGTCATGGTGGCGCCACAGGGCGTTATGAGGGTATAAAGGATACTGCTTTTGAATTTGCATTTATCCTTAATCGGGTAGGAATTGATAAGTAATCATATACAACTTTCTAGAAGTCGCAATTCAACAGCTATTATTTTTGCAGGAATTGACAGTTGATCATTAACAAGCTTAAAATCATCAAATTATGATGCAAGTAAAACGTATATATGATCCTAAAAGTGAGAGTGATGGGTATAGAATCCTTGTTGACCGATTATGGCCTCGAGGAGTTTCTAAAGAAAAAGCTAATATTGATTTATGGTTGAAGGATATAGCACCTTCAACAGAATTAAGAAAATGGTTTAACCACGATCCTGATAAATGGGAAGGGTTTCAGGAACGATATAAAGAAGAGCTATCAAACAAAAAAGATCTTATAGCTCAGATATTAAAACTTAAGGAGGAAAATGATAATATAACTTTACTTTTTTCTGCAAAAGATAAGGAAAAAAATCAGGCAATTGTCTTAAAAGAGGTTTTACACTCTTTATAATAGTTCTCGCCACTACCGATAAAGCAACTTGTTTCAACTGGGTAATAGTTATTACCTTTTTGAGACATAATCTTTTTTTTTGAATTATAACCTAAATCAGTTGAACATTTAGTGTTGATGTCCAGATATACCAAAACTCCATTGCATGGAAAGCAGATTGTTTTTATAATAAATTTTCCTGATTAATCTATAATTTGTTACCTTTGGTCTAAAATATGTTTTACTTTACACGTATAGTGTGTCTTTAAATATTTTTCTCGTAGTGTTAATATTTATTTGAAGAAATAGGGGTTTCAACTATAGACTAAGAGAGCTTATAAATAAAGTATAGCCATCTTCAAATGTTAATGCTTAATAGTTTTTAAAGATAAGATACATAAATAATTCTCCCTGAATTGAATATTTTATTAACAAAAATAATTTTTGCTTCATAATAATATGGAATTAAAAATAAAAAATAATGTTTTAATATCTTTGTCAGTCTTGTTGCAGCAAAACAAACGTGAGATTTTAGATGCAAACAATGTAGACATGAATTCTTACCCTGATATGGACGATTCTATGAAAGATCGTCTTAAAGTGGATGAGAAAAAAATCGACGGAATGATTCAATCACTTGAAGATGTTGCCACTCAGACTGATCCCGAAGGTCAAGAATTGTACAGTTTTACTCGTGAAGATGGCTTACGCGTAATTAACCAAACAGTTCCTTTTGGTACTATTCTAATAATTTATGAATCGCGGCCTGATGTTACTATTGAAGCTGCAGCGACTGCTTTTAAGGCAGGAAATAGAATTTTGCTTAAGGGTGGTAAAGAGTCATTAAACACGAATATGCTCCTTACTAATCTATGGCAAAAAGCATTAATCGACAATGATGTAGAGAAAGAGTATGTGGAATATCTAGACCTAAAACATGCGGAGACGCAGGAGTTGATAAAAAATAATTCTAAAAAAATTGATTTAATTATTCCACGTGGCGGAGAAAGATTAATACAATTCGTACAGGAGAATTCAACAGTACCGGTTATTGTAAGCGGTCGTGGTAATAACTTTCTTTTCATAGATGAATCTGTGGATTTTGATATGGCAGTCAAACTTGTAATCAATGGGAAACAACGTATCAGTGTATGTAATGCTATTGATAAGGTGCTAATACATAAAAATATGAATAACCTTAAAGAGAGGATAGAAGTTTTGGTTTCAAGTCTTAAGGAAAAAGAAATTGACATCTGGGGAAATAAAGAGATAGTGGAAATATGTACTGAAATTAAAGAGGAAAATGATGCCGCAACACTATGTGAGGAATATCTAGCTCCAAAAATATATCTTTCACTTGTTGATGAGGTGAACGATGCAATTAAAATGATTAACCAATATTCAGGAGGACATACAGCTGTTATTGTAACAAATAATCAGCGTATAGCTGATAAGTTTATGCAGCAGGTGGATTGTGCTGCAGTATATCATAATGCCTCATCACGCTTTACTGATGGTGGACAATTTGGTGTTGGTGCTGAAATAGCAATAAGTACCCAAAAGCTTCATTTTCGTGGACCTCTTGGTGCACAAGAACTAGTTACAAATAAATGGTTCGTATATGGTGAAGGCCAAATCAGAGAATAAATTCATGAAAAAGAAACTTATAATTAAAATCGGCACCTCCACATTAACAGCAGGTACGAATAGGATATCATTTGCTGTTATCGAAAGTCTTGCAAGACAGATTGTAGAACTAAAGAATGATTACGAAATTGTGATTGTGTCTTCAGGCGCAATTGCCACTGCCCGCCAATATGTAGAAATTAATGGATGCAATACTAAGGTGGACTCTAAACAAGCAATGGCTGCAATAGGTCAGACTAAACTGATGGAGCTTTATGATTATATTTTCCACACATTTGGATTAAATATAGCTCAAATTCTGCTCACTTATCGTGATTTTGAAAATCCTGTGGCAAATGAGAATACGAGAAATACTATAAACAGGTTATGGCAAATGGATTATATACCAGTTGTTAACGAGAATGATACTGTATCTATAGAAGAAATTATGCTTGGTGATAATGATAAACTATCAGCATTAGTTGCTACAATTATGGATGCAGATTTACTTGTGCTTGTTTCTGATATTGATGGTATTTTCAACCAAAACCCTCATCTTCATCCTGAAGCTAAATTGATATCAAATGTGACTGATTTAAATTCAATAAAGGATTTTATAGAGGAAAAAGAATCAAATCTTGGAACAGGAGGTATGTCCTCAAAAGTTCATGCTGCTGAAATATGTATGAGGAATGGAGTGGAAATGTGGATAGTAAACGGTCAGCGAGCAAATTATGTTATTAAAGCGCTTAATAATGAAATTCCTTTTACGAAGTTTGAATCAATAAAAAAAATTTAGAAAATGAAGCTTGGATTTATTGGTTTTGGTAATCTAGCGAATGCTGTTTATCAAGGATTAAAAGAAGATAAAAGCTTTGAATTTGCTTGTTTTGATATAAATAAAAAGGAGGTTGGTCTTCATTATTTCGAACGTTTAGAATCACTTGTAACATATGCTGATGTAATTTGGCTAACTGTTAAACCTCAAGATCTCACAGGGATTCTTAATCAATTGAAATCTATTGACATAACGGATAAAACGATTGTTTCTCCTGTTGCCGGCAAAAGCATTTCATATATTGAAAAATATCTTGGAAAAAAAACTGCTATTGTACGTATTATGCCAAATTTAGCTATGGCTTATAAAGCTTCTGTTACTGCATTTCATGCCAACCAGTCCGATAACAAAAATATAGATAAAATATTTACCTTATTAGGTAAACTGGGTAAAGTAGTAAAGCTTGAAGAAGAGGCTTTTGATCTTTTCACCTCTATTTTTGGTAGTGGTCCTGCTTTTATTCTCACATTTATGAAAACTTTCAAAGACAAAATGCAAGAATTTGATTTGCCGGACTTTATTCTAGATGAATTACTACTTGAGTTAACAAGAGGGACAACTCTATATTTTATGCAAAATCATAAAAACCATAGTATTGAGGAGCTTATCAATAATATCACCAGTAAAGGAGGGACAACTCAAGCTGGGTTAGAGTATTTTAAAGCCCACAAAATAGACAAACATTTAGAGGGAGTGCTTGATGCTGCAAGGAGCAAATCACTAGAATTAAGCAAGATTGTGGAATAATCTAAACAAAAATAGTTACTGATTTAACCTATATCATTACTTATTTAAATTGCAATCATATAAATAAACAATCCTCAATTAGGAATAGATAAGAAGTTATTAGCTTTTTTCTTCTTTTGATTTATATGCTATGGCATAATAGCGTATCTGCTTAATTACTGATAGCAGTCCATTTGATCTTGTAGGTGAAAGATGATCAGTTAGCCCAATCTCTTTCATAAATCGGAGATTGGTATTAATAATTTCGTCTGTAGTACGACCATTAAAAACTCTCAACACCAAAGCCAATAAACCTTTAACAATAATGGCATCACTTTCGGCTTCAAAGAACAATCTGCCATTTCGATAATCTGTATGCATCCACACCCTACTCTGACATCCTTTAATAAGATTTTCTTGAGTTTTATATTTTTCATCTATAGGTTGTAAAGCATTTCCTTGTTCTATGATAAAAGCATATTTATCCATCCAATCATCATAGATACTGAACTCATCAATAATTTCCTGTTGTATTTCGTTTATTGTCTGCATTATTTATTGTCGGTATTATTTTCTATCTGGATTATTTATAGTTCTTAATTATAGTTTCTATGGATTATTTTCTCTATATCTATTGTTTATTCTCTTAATTATAGCCTTCCTGAATCTGAATATATAACTTCCATTACGGTCTGTCCTACCGCTTTTAGTGTATTTTTATCTATATTCCGCATATCATCTCTCATTGTATGCCAATGAGGCGCAAATCCCGTTCTAGAATCCTGTTTAAGATTAATTATATTTGCACTCGGCGCTCTATTATGTTGATTAACTGCTAAATGGTCGTCCGTAATATAACTACCTCTCTGAGAGAGAAAATAATTTGTATACCCTAACCTAGCTGCGATACTCCAAATTTTATCTACAACATTTGATGCATACTGTATTGAATAACCCTCTTTAAAAAAAGTTGCATTAACACTTCCTACCATATCTAAAAGAATACCATAATCAGCTTTATACCCCTCAATGTGAGGCTGTTCTGACCAATATTGCGAACCAACACACCACCAATCACCTTGAATAAATTCTGTTGAAAATGATGGTTGTCCCCAATCTTCTAAGTCAAAGAATATAATATCAATACCTATCTCCAATGGGTTTTGCTGTAGTTGTCGTGCTATTTCAAGCAACACACCTACACCACTAGCTCCATCATCAGCACCAAGAATGGCTTGATTCTGTTTTGCTGTATCACTTTCTTCATCTGCAAATGGTCGCGAATCCCAATGAGCAAATAATAGCACCCTATATATTGCATCAGGATTATAACTTCCAATTATATTGCGTAATTTAAGTTCTTGTCCATCATAATGAGTAACATATGTTTGTTGTTCGACCACATCTGCACCAAAATCCCTAAGTTTTAAAACCAAATAATCTCCACAAGCCTCATGTGCTATTGTACCAGGCACACGCGGTCCAAATGCTACTTGTTTTTCAATAAATTTGTATGCACTATCAGCATTAAATTCTGGTGAAATTTGTTTGTAAGATTCTGTTACAACACTCTTTTGACTAGATTGACATGAATTACATGATAACGAAAACAGTAGTCCAATTAACAATACCGTCAAAAACGAAAATATTTTCAGATGTTTCATTTTTAAATTATTTATTCTTTTGATAAGAATAGTCTGATATACCTATATTATTATATGTTTCTTTTAAAGCTTCTTCATCGTCTGAGATAACTAGAAGCTTATCGCCTGCATGTAAATCTGTTTGTCCTGTTGGAACAAAATACTGTTCTCCACGCTTAACCATAACCACTAAAGTTTTATCAGGCAGTGGCATCTCTATCAAATTTTTGCCATAATTTAATGTCTCTTCTGTAATAAGAATCTCTGTCATTGCTGATTTTATTTCTTCTGCAAATTCAACGTCAAAAACCTCAAACTCTTTATATTTGGGAGGAGCTTCAGCCAATCCCAACCATCTTGCCACAGCGGGCAATGAAGTCCCTTGAACAAGCAATGACACAATAGTAATCACAAACACCATATTAAAAATCCATCTAGCATGTGGAATATCTCCAGCCGCTAAAGGAAGAATGGCAAAAATTATAGGCACAGCCCCCCTTAATCCTACCCATGAGACATAAAGTTTATCTTTAAATCCAATTTGTCGGAATGGAAATAAAGTAAGAAATATAACAAAAGGACGACCAAATAAAATCAGAAAAACAGATACAATTATCGCGGGTACAGCCACTTGAATAAGTTCACTCGGATTTACTAATAGCCCTAATGTAAGAAACAATAGTATTTGACTCATCCAAGCAAAACCGTCCATAAACTTCATTGAAGTACGCTTATGAGTGAACTTAGAGTTACCAATTACCAATCCAGCAATGTATACTGCCAGATATCCATTACCCTGAAGATAATAAGTAGCTGCATAAATAAATATACCTAATGTAAGTAAAAGGATGGGATACAGAGCTGTATTCTCCATACGAATACGATTTATGATCCTTACTGATACTCTACCGAAAAGAAAACCCATTACACCACCAACAATCAATTGAACTAAAACCATAAGTATTACAATACCATAATTGGGATTATCACCTGATTGTATGATCTGCATAAACATAAGTGTTAACATAAATGCCATAGGGTCATTACTACCACTTTCCAACTCCAGTAGAGGTCTAAGGTTGTTCTTCAATATAAGCCCTTTGGAACGTAAAATACCAAATACAGATGCAGAATCTGTAGATGAAAAGGTGGAAGCAAGCAATAGACCAGTGACCATACTAATTCCAAGCGATGGAAACATCATACCCGATAGCCAATAAATAAAAACACCAGTTATAAGAGCTGTCAGCAATACTCCTATTGTAGCTAAAACTACTCCCGGCGCAATAATAGGTTTTATTTCCTTAAATTTTGTATCTAGTCCACCAGAAAAAAGAATTATACAAAGACATATGGAGCTTATCGTTTGTGCAACTTGTACATTTTCAAATACGAGACCAAACCCATCAGAGCCAAAAACCATTCCTACAATAAGAAAAAGTAATAAAACAGGCACTCCATACTTTGAACCTGCTTTACCCACCAGCATACTTATAAAAAATAGAATGGATCCAATAAGCAACATTAATTCTGTATTTATCGGCATTTTTTATATTATTTATGTTAAATATTTAGTAATACTACTTATTGTACTTATTAGCATTATTATCAACTATTTTGTTTGAAAAATATCTGATTATTATCTACAATCAGCTCAGCTTTTGCTCCCATTATCAAAGGAAAATTTAGTTTAACGTGCCCCACAGGAAAATTAAAACATACTGGAAAATTATAACACTCAACGGCTGACTTCAGCGAATCGTACAAAGAAGAATACATTTTATCATCCTCTTCATAATCGGTAAACTTACCAATCATCAACCCACTTATTTTGTTAAAGACACCTGATATTTTCAATTGATGAATCATCCTATCCACTTTGTATGGCGGCTCTCCCGTATCTTCAATAAAAAGAATACCTTTATAAGGTATTCTCAAAAATTTTGAACCAAACATTCCACAGAAAACTGACAGATTACCCCCAAATAACTTACCCTCAGCCCTTCCTGTTCGGTTTAAATAATCAAATTTAGTAATGGGTATTTCATATTCAACAGGTTGTCCTGCCAATATACTTTTAGTGTATCTCACTGAAACATCTTTATGTCCTTCTTCCGAAAAATGTTTAGCCATTGGTCCGTGTACCGATGCTATTCCATTTTTTTGAAGAGCAACATGAAGAGCGGTTATATCACTATAACCAACCACCCATTTAGGATATTTCCTTATCAATGAGAAATCAAGTTTATCAAGTAGATGAATAACTCCATATCCACCTCTTGAACATACTATTAACCTTATCAAAGGATTATCAAAAGCACTCTGAAGATCATATAAGCGTTCGTAAACCGAACCACTGAATCTGCCAGCTTCACCAAGAGTAAACCGTCCAATTTCAGTTTTCAATCCCCAACCTTCAAGTATTAGAGCTGTATCATGAACAAGATATTCATCAATATTCCCAGACGGGGAAATGATTACTGCATGATCATTTAACTTTAATGGAGCAGGTTGAAGCATTATAGTTTTATTGATAACTATACATCTATATTTGCATGTATTGCATTTTCTTCTATGAACTCACGTCTAGGAGCTACCTCCTCACCCATAAGCATTGTAAATATGATATCTGCATCAGCTGTATTCTCTATCGTCACCTGTTTTAAAGTGCGACTTGTAGGATCCATTGTGGTAATCCATAACTGTTCTGCATTCATTTCTCCAAGACCTTTATACCGCTGAGTTATAATAGAACTTTCGTTTCCATCGCCATATTTGTCAATAAACTCCTGCCTCTGACGATCATTATAGCAATACTCCTCTATTTTACCTTTTTTACAAATATAAAGAGGTGGCGTTGCAATATATACATAACCTTTTTCAATCAGAGGACGCATATAACGAAAGAAAAATGTAAGTATAAGTGTGTCGATATGGCTACCGTCCACATCAGCGTCAGTCATCAAAATAATTTTGTGATATCTTAATCTTTCAATATTCAGCTCCTTTGAATCTTCTTCAGTACCAATTGAAACCCCAAGAGCTGTGTATATATTTTTTATCTCATCACTCTCCAGAACTTTATGAGGCATTGCTTTTTCAACATTAAGAATCTTACCACGAAGAGGCAGAATAGCTTGATACATGCGATCGCGTCCCTGTTTTGCAGTACCTCCCGCAGAGTCTCCCTCCACAAGGAAAATCTCACTAAGCTTTGGGTCCTTACTTGAGCAATCTGCAAGTTTGCCAGGCAAACCTGCACCTGAGAACGGAGATTTACGCTGAATCATTTCTCGCGCCTTTCGTGCAGCCTGTCGCGCTGTTGCGGCAAGAATAACTTTTTCAACAATCACTTTAGCTTCTCTAGGATTTTCTTCAAGATAATATCTAAGAGCCTCACCAATAGCCTGATCTACTGCACCCATAACTTCACTGTTTCCCAGTTTAGTTTTAGTTTGACCTTCAAACTGAGGCTCGGCAACCTTCACCGATAATACAGCAGTGATACCTTCCCTAAAATCATCACCACTAATTTCCACCTTCACTTTTTCGAGCATCTTAGAATCTTCGGCATACTTCTTTAACGTACGCGAAAGTCCACGTCGGAAACCAGTAAGGTGAGTTCCACCTTCAATAGTATTAATATTATTTACATAAGAAAAAATATTCTCATTATAGGTGTCATTATATGACATTGCAATCTCAATAGGAACTCCATTTTTCTCCGTAACTATATGTATAGGATCCGGTATAAGAGAATCTTTATTTTTGTCTATGTAACGCACAAACTCCTCTAGCCCCGTTTCTGAATAAAAGCGTTCGCTTTTATACTTACCATCCTCTTTAATCACTCTTTTATCAGTTAGAGTCATAGTGATATTCGAATTCAGATAGGCTAGTTCACGTAATCTGGTGGCAAGAATATCATACCTGTATTCAAGAACATCAAAAATTGAATCATCTGGTTTGAAAGATATTATAGTACCTGTTTTATTAGTCTCACCAACAATCTTCACTTCAGCATATGGCTTTCCTTTAGAATACTCTTGCACATATATTTTCCCATTGCGATGTATTTCGGCTTTAAGGTATATAGAAAGTGCATTCACACAAGAAACTCCCACACCATGTAATCCACCAGAGACCTTATATGTTCCCTTATCAAATTTTCCCCCAGCATGAAGAACAGTAAGTACCACCTCAAGAGCTGATTTCTTCTCTTTTTCATGATAATCAACAGGAATACCACGACCATTATCTTTTACTGTAATAGAATTATCTTCGTTGATTGTTACATCAATCTCATCGCAATATCCGGCTAGCGCCTCATCAATCGAATTATCAATTACCTCATTTACTAAATGATGCAAACCTTTATCGCTCACATCACCTATATACATAGCAGGACGTTTTCTTACCGCTTCAAGACCTTCCAATACCTGAATGTTCTGTGCGGAATAATCAGCGCTTACTAAATTCATTTCTTCTTCTGACATACTATCTGATTAATTATTCCTTATATAATAATTATTGTTTTATACTACTTCGATTTTCTCAAGGTAAAACTGAGCAAATTTACGAAAAAAACCCCTCTTTACCAACCTTTTTTGCTTTTTTACCGTTGATAAAATGCTCATTTTTCAAAAAAAAACGGGTATATCACCCGTCTCAATTTTTGCTGTAAAACATCAACCTAAATCTCATAATCTATAGCTGCACGAGCTGTAGCTATCTTTGCAATATATGTGCCAACTTTAACGTGTTCTGGATGAGATGCATATTTACTCACATCATCAAGAGAGTCAAATTCGCTATCTAATATAATATCGTAATTTCTATCTGATGCCTTTGCTAGATTCACTTTTACCTCTATTTTCCTAATCACTGGTATCATATCTTTTAGTGCTTCCAGCTTTTCTTTAATAATCAGAGTATTCTCAGCTCTCGTTTTTCCCTCTGCCTCATCGGCAAGTTTAAACATAACTATATGCTTTATCATATTTCCCTTCGGTTTATTTTTAATATTAACTATAATCTCAATATTTTAAAACAAAAAAAGCCGAACACTAATGATCGGCTTTCTGTATATAGTATAAGCTGTCTGAATTAATTTAATTGATTCATATGAGCAGCTAATTTAGATTTCAGGTTGTTGGCTTTATTCTTATGTATTACGTTTGTCTTTGCTAGTTTGTCTAACATTGAACTAACCTCAGGATACATCTTTTGTGCCTCCTCTTTAGAATCAAGTGAGCGAAATTTACGAATCTTACTCCTTGTTGAACGTGAAGCATATCTATTTGTAAGACGTAAAACTCTTGTCTGTCTGATTCTTTTTTTTGCTGATTTGTGATTTGCCATCTTGTTGACTTTATTTCTTTTTTTAATTGTAGCCCATAGGAGAATCGAACTCCTCTTTCAAGAATGAAAATCTTGCGTCCTA
>CAZURM010000045.1:0-15002 GCA_964622945.1 uncultured Proteiniphilum sp. | reverse complement strand
TAGTAAGCGACTTTGTTGAGAACGCCAAAGAGATAGAGTTTGATGCCGTTGCCAATAAAGGAGAGATTGTGACGTATGCTATCTCCGAACACGTAGAGTTTGCAGGAGTACACTCTGGCGATGCTACCATTCAGTTTCCACCACAAAGATTGTATGTGGAAACAGCACGTAAAGTGAAAAAAGTGGCAATAAAAATAGCTAAGGCTTTAGAGATAACGGGTCCGTTTAACATCCAGTTTCTTGCCAAAGAAAATCAAATTAGAGTGATTGAGTGCAACTTACGTGCTTCGCGTTCCATTCCTTTTGTTTCAAAAGTGTTGAAAATAAACTTCATCGACTTGGCTACGAAAGTGATGCTAGGAATTGATGTGGAAAAGCCCAATAAAAATGCATTTGATCTCGATCATGTAGGGATTAAAGCTTCACAATTCTCATTCTCGCGATTGCAAAAAGCAGACCCTGTGTTGGGTGTAGATATGGCTTCAACTGGCGAGGTGGGATGCTTGGGTGATACTTTTGATGAAGCCTTGCTTACTGCTATGTTGTCCGTAGGACACACTATTCCCAAAAAGAATGTGATGTTTTCGACAGGTCCTGCCTTATCCAAAGCTGATTTGTTAGAGTCTGCACGATTATTGCATAGCAAAGGTTTTAATTTGTTTGCTACTGAAGGGTCGCAAAAGTTTTTAGTAAATAACGGTGTGCCTGCTACGTTGGCTTACTGGCCTAGTGAAAATAAAAGTCCCAACACTATTGAACTACTTCAAGAGAAGAAAATAGATATGGTTGTAAATATTCCGAAAAACTTAAGTGTAAGTGAGTTGAAAAACGGATACATGATTAGGCGTACATCTATTGACTTCAACGTGCCTCTGATTACCAATACACGCTTGGCGAGAGCTTTTATACGAGCATTTTGTACTATGAGCGTAGATGATATTGAGATAAAAAGTTGGGATGAGTTTCATTGATTGTAGCAAAACAGCTGATAGAAGGGATGCGACTTAAATTTTAAAATGAAAAACATCCTGTCAAAAGGATTTGTATCATATATTTTAAGCCCCATTTAAATGATATTCAATCATCATTTAAATGAGGCTTATTTTATTTGCTTTTTAATATATGTATCTAAGTTATTTAAGCAACTTAAGTTCCATAACAATAGGCAAATGGTCTGAAGCTATAGGCTCATCTAAAACCTTTATAGTATCGACAATCCATCTTTTTTCGGGTCGGAAAAGCACGTAATCTATATGGCCTGATACAGTGTCTGCAATATAAGTATTCAAGTTTTTGCCCAAATATTTATTTACCCATCCATATTCCTCCATTTTTTTTAAAGTCGGACTATCAGGGTTAGCATTTAAGTCTGCTGTAAGAATTGCAGGAATGTTTATATCAACTAAGAATTCTTTTTCAATAACACTCACTGCAGCCAATCTCGATTCTTCCGATCCGATTGTTTCCTTCCAGTCAAAATGTGTGTTGATAAATCTTACTATTGAACCATCGCCATATATCTCCGACAAATTAACATCAACAGCCATTGCTTGATAACGACTTGAGCTTGCACTTGGAATAGAAGCATTTCCAACCCATTCAAAAGGGTATTTACTTAATACAGCATCTCCATAACGGTTCATCTTTCCGTCTATTGAAGGACCAAAAGCAACATGCATATCTGTTAATCGACCTAACTCATTTGCCATAGTAGAATCACTTATTTCTTGTATCCCAACAATATTAGCTTTTTCATTTAAAATAATATTGGCAATGCGAGGCAAATCATATACTTTGTCCATGCCATAGCCATAGTGAATATTGTAGCTCATTACTTTGATACTCTTCAAGTTAGAATGCTCTGAATTAGCAGTCGTATTGGTGCAAGAGAAACTCAGTGCAACAAGAAGTATCAAAAAGATTGCAACCATAATTTTCTTAGACGCTCTTTCATTTTGCGTTATAACTTCAGTTTTTCTTCCCATATTCAATTTTGTTTTTAATAAACTGTGTGTTTCTATTGATTTGTATTACACTTTTTTTATTATTAGTGATTAGCCCTCGTTAACTCGGGTAGGGCTACTTTGTACAGCATTGTAAATAATTATGAATTACTTTTCAACCCATCTGTTCAAATGGTTGTTGGGAGATTTCACCACAAACTTGTATAGTTCAGAAGAGGGTAGTGCGTTTAAATCAACCTTATATTCTTTTTGGTCGCTACTAACTGTAGCTATCTTTAGCCACTCATCAGATTTTCCTATTTTGTAATTATTAGTAGTTGAAACATAAATTTCTACTGGAACTCCTTTTGTATAGGCATCCCAAGAAAGCTGAACTGAATTATTCTCTGAAATTGGTTGTGAGCTGAGGTTGTAAATATCCGTTTTTCCAACAAATGGAATTCCGTCTTGTTCCCATTGCACATCTTTTGGAATTGAAAAGTTCATATATCTATATATACTGGGTAAAATGTCTATTATAGCAAGATGTTCGGGGTTGTTGAAGTGTTCGTTTACATCAACATTGGTGGAAATCCATATTGTGCGCTCTCTTTCTGAATGACCTCCATGGCTTTTCCCGTTTTCAGTGCGTCCATGATCTGTTGTAACAACTACCATCCACTCTTCATCAAAGTTAGCTTCTCTGTATTTTACTGATTCCCATATTCTAGCAACCTGATTGTCTGCTTTCACAACAAATTCATCAAATGTGTCACTGTTGCCATAAGTGTGTCCAACATCGTCTGTGTACCACAAATACACCCAGCTCAAATCGGGTGCTTCATTTCTGATACTGTATGCAGCTTCTTTTGAAACCAGCTCATCTATTTCGAAAATGTGCATGTTGCCCTTTTGTTCTGGGAAACGGTCAGTGTCGTTGTCATAACCATCTTTGGCGTAGTCAATCTTTAAATTATTTGTTTCCTCTTTCCCTTCTCCCACCAAAACAGTACGATTATCAGTCCAACTTGAAAACAAACCTGTTTTATAATTCTTCTTTTGTTCTTTTGCAATTCTATAGGGACTCCAGTAGTTGTAATTAGGTTTCAGACCTGAATTGCCTCTTACGTTATGTTTGTTTGCCCAAGTAGCTGTCAATAGGTTAGTATATCCTGGAGCAGATACAGTGGGTGTCTCTGTGTATGCACCAACTTCTCCCCCTGTATAGGCGCGTGCATAAGCTCCTTTGTCAGCAATTTCAAAAATTGCAGGAGTCTTTAATCGCTCTAATTGATCGGCAGGTATACCATCAACAATTATAAAAACTGCTTTACGTGTTTTAGCTTCTGCATGTGTGATAAACAGGCAGAAAAAGAGTAAATAAAATAATGCTTTTTTCATTGTTATAATAGTTGTTTAATTAAATATTCTAATCTGAAGTGTAAATATTGTGTTAGAAAAGTGTATTATAAATAACGTTTAAACGTTACTCAATTACTAATTAAAAAGTTTAAAATGGAATAACACGATCGGATATATATGGAACTGTAGGTGAAATACTATTTAGTTTCGGGTCATAATTTAATTCATCAGGTCCAGGTGGTATGAATTCGGTTTTAGCACCTTCTATTATTATCTTTCCTTTATCAATAGTCACAATAGCAAAAAGAGGTTCTTTATACGGGATAGTATTTTTTAAGGCAGGTCGTCTTTCATTGATTTCTTGAGAAAAACGTTCTGGTGCACTATATTTGCTACCTACCCATTCTTGCGACATACTGTTGATTTGAACATAATTAATTTGGTTAATCTCTTCCGCAAAATCGGTGTGATGATGCCCGCTAAATGCAGCAATCACCTTTGTAAAACCAGCTTTACGATTGGCTTCTTCGAATATTGCCCTTACTTTATCAGCATTTTGGCAACTTGCTCTATTGTCAAAGCTCTGATGTGAAAAAACAATGCAGTGCTTTGAGGTTTGTAATAAGTCTGATTCTAACCATTGGAGTTGAGGTGGATCTATATATCCACGCTCCTTAGGTGCTTTATAATAATTGCCATTATCATAAGGTATATACTCTCCATCCACAAATAAATTATTAGGATCTAATACAATAAAGTGAAAATCTCCTTTGTCAAATGAGTAGTAGCGTTGTTTCATCCCGACAAACTCCATAAACTCTTGTTTGTTTCCTTTATCCATGTCGTGATTACCCAATGTATTGTACTTCTCTACGGGTGAGCGTTTCCAAATATCTACAAATTCGCGGTTTTCGGGTATAGGAAAACAGAAATCACCTAAATCAATCATAAAATCGACATTTCTTTTCTCTGCAGCTTTCACAAACGTACTAAGTCTTTCAGGCGCATCGTGCATAATATCCTGATGGATATCGCTACATATTGCAAATGTTATTTTTTCAGGTGATGATGAATTGCAGGATAAGAAGGGAGCAGTTACTATTAATCCAATTAAAATAGCTCCTAATTGTTTTATAAACTTTCGTCTTTTCATTTTAATATTGGTTTTCCAGTGATGCGAAGTAATATAATATATATCTTTTTTTTATGTTAATTAAAATACAAGTCCCAACTGTAGGTTTTCATGCATTGCAACTTTGCAAAGCTTAAAATGTGAAGAATACCAGTCTTTAGTCGTGTTTAATTATTAAATGCTTGTTAGCAAAACCAAGTGAATAATTATTTCCTTGTAAAACGGATAGGCTGACTAAATATTCGTTCCTTAGCTTCATTTTCTGCTTCTATGCGAATATACTTAATAGTTGGAATATTATAGGTGTCAAATGGTATTTTATAAATTGTATTGTTTGCATCCATATCAATTTTTGAGATACCTCTGTCAGTTATAATAGTAATGGTAGCTATTTCGTTTGTTTGAACTATTAGTTGGTCATTTTCAAGAGCTATTTTATTGAAACTCAAACTTCCTCCATATTCAGAGCCGAAAAATGCGCCATCTCGATAAGCTTTTAAACAACTATGTTCAGTAAAATCATTTACTAATAGAATATTAAAGCCTCTATAATCTTTTGATTTTTCGTCTTGAACTCCCCAATCAGGAACAAGAAAACCCAAACATCTTCTACCCGTCTTTAAAACATTATCCCACATCTCTAAAGACCATGTTCCTTGATTAAAAACTTCTATTCCTAAGACACGAGGGTCAAAGTCCAGTTTCTCTTCAATTGTAGATTGTTTCATTTTAGACCAGGTGGGATGATTGATTGTGATACCTCCTCCATCTTCAAAGAGAAGTTGATCCAGCATTTTCTTAAAAGCATCTTGCCAATGCAATCCAGTTCCATAAGAATATTTACCCCCATTCCAAAAGGTGTGAAACTTACTATGAGAATCAAAAGTACCACTGCTATATAACGAGCCTAATGAGTTGACATGTAAAGACCCCTCCACATTAGTGAAAGCGTGTTGCTCTGCATTTGGCGAAAAGATCATATTTTCAGGAATATCCTTGAAAATATAGTCCCCTTCTTCAAATGGAAGTTCCTCTTGTCTTTCCTTAGGTAAAGAATCGTACCAACCCGTTTCTTTGTCCATAATTATTTTATTCCATTCAATAGGTCCTTCTATAAATTCAGGTTCTTCATTACTACGTAATCTCATCACTCCAAAATCCTGCTTTACACGGAATTGGTTTTCTTTTATTTCATTGATAGGATAATAAGGAGCAGAAGGGTAATAATTTGATACTGGTAAATGTCGATAACCCAATTCAGCTGCTTTATTCAGTCCCGTTTGGTCCGTGATATGTATATGCGTTGTGGAAGGTATCTGTTCTAAATTTTCCCAATCGACATATTGATAGGGATTATCAATATCAAATTTCTTTTTCTTTACTGCTCCACTGTGTGTCTTTGAAAATACTCTATATGGCATTCCAGCAACTACACCCATGTATCCAATCTTTTTCAAAAAAGCTCTTCTATCAAACATAGTTAGTGCAAAATATTTAAAAATTATAATTTCAGTTCTTTTTCCACCCTATACTAACATATTCCCAGCTAAAATCATAATCAGAGAGGGTAACTAATAAATAACCAGGCTCTGTTCCATGGTATGGACCACTCCACCAATTAGCGGACAATGATCCACCAGTGATGAATTGAATATTCTTCACTTTTATCTCTTCATAAAGATGCATGTGTCCTTGTAACACAAGTTTTAAATTTTTGTTTTCAAACATGTCCCATATTTCTTTGAAGTTGCTGAATGTATCTTTACTCGTATAACGACCTTCTAAAGTAGGGTAGTAAACTGAAAGAAAAGGTACATGTACTGATACAATAATAGGAGTTCTAGGATCAAGTTCTTCTAAATCACTTTTCAACCACAGTTTTTGTTTTTCGTCGACCACTGAATTAGCTGTGTTTAGAATTATAAAATGCCACCCTTTGTGGTTGAAGGAGTAATACTTTCTATTGAGGTGTTTCTCAAAAAGACCTTCATTATACAAAGCATCGTCTTTTGGCACTGCCCAGAATCTATCATGATTACCAATGGTAAAATGGAATGGGATGTCTGATTTTTCAACGACACCTGCCAACTTCCTATACAACTGATCGGCTGTTTCGTAATCTTTCAAACCATCTATATCAACATTGTCACCGCCTGTTAGGATGAAGTCAGCTCCGCTTGCTTTTGCTTTCTCTATTGACGTATCAAACCATTGGAAACAGTTGTTATTACCGTTGTTTAAATGAAGATCGGTCATAAAAGCAAAGGTGAATTTTGATTCTTTTATTGGTGGATTTAAATCATTGTCCGTTGCACTAACATCGTTGGTGCTACACGATAACAGCAAAACTGCTATCGTGAGTAGTAGAGAATTTATTCTCATGTTTAGTTCTTGTTTTTTTAATAAGTTTATACTTAGATATATTATGTAACACACAGATAACTCAATAAAGAATTATCTGTGTGAAATAAATGATATGAGTATTTTTATTTGAAATTAAGCATCGTCATCGTCATCGTCATCGTATTCTTCGTCCTCGTCTTTTTCATAATCAAGGTGTACGATTTTTTCATTTACGATAATTTCCTTCCCTTTATTATCAATATAAGAATAGTATAAGTCAAACCTCATTCTTTGATTATTATAAGTGCTTCCTCCTAAGTCAGTAACAGGTGCATTTTCCCAAGGAGTTATTGTCACATTTACACTGTCAGAATCAATTGTTAAGAGCATGAAATTTGTGTCCAAATCGGTTACGTCGCTTCGCAATGTATGAATTGGCATTCGGACTACATTAGCAGACATCGCTTTTAAAGTAGGCTGAACTGAACGAATTGTTTTTGGAAACTCGGTTGAACTTCCAGTATATTCCCCAGAAAAAGCATTAGCCATTTCAATCTCATAAAGTATGGTGCTTAATTTCGGATTAATATCATAATCTCTATCATTTGATAGTATAGTTATAGGAAGTACATAACTACTATCAGGATTAAGTCCATCAAAATTAAAAGGAATTTTTAGAAATCCATACTCTTCTCCCGCTTTGATTGTAGCTGAAGGATTTTTAAAACTATAATTAGTTTCGGGTAATAATACTTTATTTACATACAGAGGATTGGATAAGTTATTTACATGATTGATTGAATCAAAAATATGCATATTCATTCCAAGTTTTACAGTCACATCGCTTTTTGTAGCTTCAGTGCCTGCACAGTAAACAGATATATTGATTTGATCATCGGGCTCATCAAAAAAATGCTCACTTTTATAAACTATGTTGTTACTATTTACAATATAGAGTGTTTTTTTGTACTGCTCTCCAAAGTCGACACTGTTGTCACAAGCAGTCAACACAATGACTACTATTACAAAAAGAGCTTTTAAATAAGAATTTATTCTCATGACATTAAAGTTTTATTTTTTTGAAATTCTTGTTAATAACCAGGAAACTGATCTAAGTTGTAATTCTTGTCAATTTCATGCTTTGGAATTGGGAAGAATGTTTGTCTATTAGTGAACACTCTATAAAGAAAGTCTTTTTCTCGCACCCTAACAACGGTATGAAACATATCTGGTTCACTCTTACGTGCATCAATATTGCAACCCAACACAGGCGAGTTTTCATAAATTACAGCTTTTTTTGTTCTGCGAAGGTCGTGGTATCTTCTGTTTTCCCAAGCCATTTCAACTTGTCGTTCATGCAATATTAACTCTCTCATTCTTTCTACATTGGCTACATCTGCATCAGTTATACCTGGCAAACCTGCTCGATAACGAATCAAGTTAAAGCAACGTTTCATTTCATCCACATCTCTAAATACAGTAACTCCATCAATTGTGTAGCTTTTGTCTAGTTCGTTCATAGCTTCCACATAATTAAGATAAACTTCAGCCATACGGTAAGTTGGATACCACCTGTGTTTGAGGCGTCCTCCAGACAACCAAGAGTTTTCATAATGGTAAAATTTACGACAGAGATATCCCGTCATTGAATAATCATTTCCACCAACCCAAACTGTCTGCGCATTGTATTTTCCACTTTGACCATCATAGTAGAAGTTCGCTATTTTTCCATCAACAGGATTAATTTTATCAGGAGGGGTAGAAACTGAAGGATAATAGGAGTTGTTGAAGCCTATAGTTGCATAAAAGCGCATCTCTCTGTTTACATACCACTTGTGTGTACCACTTGGTATAGTTACACCAGTAGTGCTTTTTAAGCCAGAAAATACAACTTCGTTGTCTGTATATCCATATTCGTATGGATACTCTTCACTTGCATCATTAATATTTCGACCATCAATCATACGGTACGCATCTACCAATCTTTGTGGTACAAAGAAACTACCCCAACCGCCAATCATATGAGGTGCACACCATTTATCCATGTTTCTATCAACAATTTGACGACTAAATAATACTTCATTATTGGTAGAAGCTAACACATTTTCTCCATTAAACATGTCCGCATAAGAATGGTAGGGATCGATTCCTCCCACACCATTTGGAAAATCAGCTTGCTCTTCAGCTGGAACTGGAAAAGTAGGAGTATTATCAAGTTTTCCTACAGTATATAAATCATTGGGCTTCATGTCCACTAATCGCTTCGATTTGGCAGCTGCTACTGCCCATTTTTCCATATTAAAGGTTGGATTTAGATAGGGAGTCCCCGCTTTGTTTTTAAAGTTAGAAAACTCCTTGTTTTCACCATTATAGAGCGGACTTGCCGTATAAAGTGATAGTCGAGACAGTACAGCCATCGCAGAGTATTTGGTTGCTTTACCTATCTCTGTGTCATCCCTTACTTGATATGGGAGCAATTGAATCGCTCTTTCTAAGAGTGAAGATACATATTCGCTACATTCATCCCAAGTGTTACGCTCAACCATCATTTCACTGATCGGTATATCAAAATCAACTGGATGTTCTGGCATAATAGGAACTGGTCCCCAGGCAAGCATCAGCTCTAAATAGTTAGATGCCTTTACAAATATAGCCTCTCCAGTCCATTCATTGCGCTGCTGTTCACTCACTTCTCGGCATTTATTTACATTTTCAATAAAGTAATTACATTTTCGTATCCCTCTATAAAAGGCATTCCACCTGTCGAAACTACCCATCTTTTCGGGTGTCATCTCGTTATTGAGAAAGTAGTTATAAGGATATGTGTTTGTCTTATATCCTAAAGAACCTTCATCAGTAATGAAGTTATAAGGCATACTCCATGCATAATGTACACTACTTCCATTATCTATCAGATAACTATACAGATAAGTTAAATATCGCTCCGTGTATTCTTTTCTAATAAAAACAGAGTCGAGTGTAAATAAATCTGTAATATAGGGATCTATGTCTAAATAGTTACACGATTGAAATACAGTAGGTGCTCCAAGCCCTAAAAAGGCAAGAGCTATAATAAAGTTTTTGATTTTTTTCTTCATGATTATCTATAATTTATATATTATTGAATTGCAATGACCCTTACTACATAATTATATGTATCTGCAACATACACAATTCCATCTGGTGTTGCTGCTATACCGTAGGGGGTGTTAAAAAGAGCCTCATTAGGTTTTCCATCTTTGTACCCTTTTACTCCAGGAACTCCCGCCATAATTGTACAGTTATAATCTTGATCCATCTTCCATATAACATGGTTTTTGAAGTCTGGCATATAGAGATTTCCTTCCCTGTCAGCTGCAATCGATTCAAGTGTCCCGAATTGTGCAAAAATTCCATTTCCTTCTATGGCCGTGCTCTGCTGTCCATTGCCAGCAATGTGCACCATATCTTCGTGTGTAATCCAAGGCTTTCCGTCATTATTATGCTCCTTGTGTGGGTCAAATCTATAAATTCTTCCTAAGGTTTCAGCATTCACATATATATGCTTGTCTTTTACATTATACACCATATTTGCCCAGTCTCCAATGTTAAGATTTTCGCCCATTAATTCTATTTTGCGTGTCTTTTGATCCATCCTAATTAATCGAACACCATTAGATGCGAGCATGTAAACATACTTGTCATCCGCTGTCAAACCGTAATAATTTAAATTACCAGCGATATATTGATCATCAGCACCTCTTTGGTCATAAAAGTTTTCCGAATCTACCCAATTGCTTGCTTTACGTAGCCCTATAAACAGAAGCGGTTTGGTGTTATAGCTTCGTTCTTGAACATAAAACTCAGTATATGATTGGTTGAAGTTACAATCCCAAGGATTGCCTAAACCACTAAGAACTGTTGTCAGCTTATTATCATTAACAGATATATGTCTTATTCTTCCACCACGATCATCCACAACAAATATATTGTTTCCAAGACTATCTACCTCAAGTTTCGAAGGACGCGCAAACTTCCCTTCGGTTGCCGTGCCATCTACTACTTCAGCCTCTCCTGCCACTCCTGCAATAGTTGAAACAGTTGCTCTAATGTTGTATTTAAATAGCACATCACTCAGTTCAGCTTCCTTAGGGTCAGAGTTCTCGTCTTTTTGGAACTCCACTTTTATTGTTGATAACTCTCCAGGTTGCTTAGGTACCATCGCATAGATAGCATTGCTTTGCACTTTGAGAACCAGTGCTTCTTTATTGTTAAAGAACAATTTGATTTTATCTTTATCATTACCGAAGTTTTTCCCAGTAACAACAATGCGACTACCAAAACCTCCAGTCTGTGGTTCTATGTTCTCCAAAACAATTGGCTGATTTGGAGAGTGCGGAACATCATAAATGTTCTCATCTTTAACATCATCTTTGCACGCCCCAAGAACAAATAGTAGGGACATGAGAGAAATTGCAATTATTTTAAACGATATTTTCATAATGTAAATATTTTTATTCAAGTTTATTCTAGAATGCAAGTTGTACCGTTGCTGTATAAGAGCGAGTTAAAGGATAAACCGCTCCGTTGGAACTTGCCTGTTCAGGGTCCCATAGCTTAACATTGTCCCATACATACAAGTTGTCTCCCATTACAGAAATTCTACAACTAACAAGTTTTAGTTTGCTAATAATATTAGTTGGCAATGAATACCCAATCTCAACGGTTTTCAAGCGTAGATAGCTTGCATCGGCTAACCAATGAGTTGATTGACGATTATTATTATCATTATAACCATAAGTTAATCGGGGGAATCGTGCATTTGGATTCTCGGTAGCTGGATCTCCCGAATAAGAAGCTGGTGTCCATCTGTTTTTTTGTTCATTGACAATGGTTAAAACATTGCCTGTAGCGCCACCAGAGAAAGGATAATATCCAGCACCACCCATAAAGTAGTCTACCTGTGCAGTGCCTCTAAAAAACACATTAAAGTCCAAGCCCTTCCATCCAAAATTTCCAGCAAGTCCATATTGTACTTTTGGAATGTTTGAGTTGCCTATGGGTACAATGTCATCGCTATTGATTACTCCATCCCCATTCACGTCTTTATATTTTATGTCACCTGGGTAAACCTTACCGAATTGTTGAGGACTATTTATAACATCCTCTTCATCTTTAAATAATCCAAGAGCTATCAAACCTCTCGTTATGTTGTTACTTGTTCCTTTTCTACCTAAATATGGATAACGAGGTATTACTTCGTCATAATCTATAATCTCGTCACGTGTCAACGTGAAGTTTCCTCTTAGTTCCATTGCAACATTTCCAATGGTTTTAGTATAAGAGGCTGTTCCATCGACTCCCCAACTCTTCATTTTTCCCACATTGCCATAGATACTCCCCACTGTTCCAATTGTGCCTGGAAGTGTAGCTCGTCGCATAAATATATTGTTACGGTGATCCATAAAAATATCTACCGTCATATCAACGGAGCCCCATAAGTTTATATCAATTCCTAAGTTTTGCTTTATTGCACTTTCCCAAACCAATCCTGTTGACCCTAATCTTGTTTCTGCAACACCACGCCACGTAGTTGGTTGATCACCAAATGCGTATCCTGGAGCACTCATATTTACATAAGTTAAATAAGGGAAGCGTGTACCACTAATCTGGTCATTCCCTACTAAACCGTAGGAATATCTCAACTTAAGCATATCAACAAAAGGCAATGCTTGTTGCACGGCTGAGTAATTTGAAATAACATAACCAAGTGCGAATGATGGGAAAAAACCATATCGTTCACCTTTTGGAAAGTTCTCAGACCCATTATATCCAAAGTTAGCTTCTGCAAAATAAATATCATCTAATGCATAAGTGAAGCGCCCAGCCATTCCTTGATTTCTATAGGGGATAGAACCAATTTCGTCGGTTATATCTGTACGAGAGTAATCTTTTTGGTTATACAAAAACATCGCTCCTATTCTGTGTCTTTCATCAAACAGTCTTTCATAATCGACTTTTGCTTCTAAATAGATAGTTCTTATACCATAAGAAGAGGTGCCAAAAGACATCGGTCTTGCTACAACTGTTTTCGTTGTAATCAACTCACCAGTATTCCAGTTCCTATCTGACGCAAAAAATAGGTCAGGCATTTTTGTACGTCTCGTATGATGGTTGTTGAAGTTATCAAAAGAGAGAGAAACCGTTGCGTTTAATCCTTCAGTTATAAAGTCAAAATTTTGTTTTGCTGACAACAGTGATTCAATTGTATTTGACCTCACTGTATGATAACCTGTGTGATTTAACAAAACAGAAGGCGATACATTGTTTTGATCTGTTCCATAAGCAGGTAGTTGTCCATTACTATATCTTACTGGAACGGTTAAAGGGGTTAAGTTTGCTTGAGCTGACCAGATTGATCCAGTGGTTCCTATACCAGGACGATTCTCATCAATTAGCTTTGCTGAAAGCAACAAACTTACCGTTGTAGATCGGCTAACATCTACGTCCACATTACTACGAAAAGAGTATTGATCTCTTCGCACATTTGTGTTGTATCTTTCAATTCCAGTTTGCTTATAAATAGCATCATTGGTTCGGTAGAATCCGCTCATATAATACTTTGCTAACTTACCACCACCCGAAACATTGATGTTTCCTTGCATTCCCAATGTGCTGTTTTTCAATATTTCGTCTTGCCAATTTACATTAGGATACAAATCAGGGTCCATATTGTATTTAACGATACTATTTACTTCTCCCGTATAAATTGGCTTATTTCCTCTCACAATTTGAGCTTCATTTGCCAATTGGATATATTCGTATGCGTCAATGTACTCGGGAAGTTTGGGTAAAGTTTCTACTGTTGTTTTAAAGTTAGCGCTAATGGAAATTTTTCCTTCTTGTCCTCTCTTAGTATTGATTAATACTACACCATTAGCTCCTCTTGCTCCATATATTGCTGTTGCAGTAGCATCTTTCAAGATAGAGAAACTCTCGATATCTTCAGGAGCAATTTCGTTTAAACTACCCGCCCCTCTATCAATACCGTCGATTAAGACAAGAGCACCTGCGTTTGCACCAAAAGTACTAATCCCTCTAATCCAGAATTCCGAAACGTCTTGACCAGGTTCTCCACTTCGCTGAATTCCGATTAATCCAGCTACTCTCCCGGCTAATACGTTAGATACGGAAGAAACACCCCCGACTTGTAGTTCTGATGTTTTGATCGATGAAATTGAACCTATAACACTTACTTTTCTCTGCGAACCATAACCAATGGCAACAAACTCTTCCAGTTCAACAGATTCATCTTCTAATGCAACGTTGAAAACGCTTCTCGTTCCAATTTCTAGATTAAGAGTTTTCATTCCCACGAATGAGAACTGAAGTGAATCTGCATTGTTAGAAACAGATAATGAGAATTCACCATCAATATTTGTTACTGTTCCGTTGGTGGTTCCTTTTTCTAATATTGTTGCACCAGGCAAAGGGATTCTGTCGCTATCAGTTACTATCCCCGTAACTGTTTTTCGCTGTTGCAACTGTCTTTCTATTGCAGTGTTTTTTTCAATGACTGACTCACTGTTGTGTTTCTTACTATCAAGTGTGGTTGTACTTGAATAGGTGCTGAAAGCACAAAGTGTGAAAACTGTAAACAATAAAAAGTTTAGTGAAGTTGATTTAAATAAAACTTCTGTTATTCTTCTTTTCAAGAAATATAACAACTCTCTTCTTTTTTTCATGCTTTTGTGTTGTTAGGATTAAAAATGTAAAACATAATATATATCATTATTTATGAGTGGAGATACTCATTACTGAATTATCGTGTAAAAATAATAGAACTCGTGCTATATTTTCTGTAAAAGTATGAAATAATACTGAGAGTTGCGAAAGGTTTTAATATAAGTTTGTTCTAAAAAACGTTAATAGTGTAAAGTGTATTGTTTGTAATCTCTTTGTCAGATTATTAAAGAATCTATATGATAGCAGTGTAATATAAAATAAAAACTAAAACATACTATCCTTTATGAAGAGGTGAGGGTGGTTTTTTAGACTTTGTTTCATTTACGCAATTCGTGTGAATGTGGAATTCAACGCTATCTAAATAGAGTTTTATTAAACAACGGCTAGTCATAAAATCTAGAGAAAAATGGAATGGAATTATTTTTACAGAATAAAAACGGAGAAGAAATAATCTATAAAGATATATAGTTTGAATTGGATCAATGAAACCGCTTTTT
>CAZURM010000044.1:0-15447 GCA_964622945.1 uncultured Proteiniphilum sp. | reverse complement strand
AGAAAACAGATAGTTTGCATTTTGTGCTACCGTGGAATCGAACTTTTGAAGCGGAGATTGATTTTGGGGTGGAGTGTAGGGTAGAGTAAATATTAATAAAACACAACGCAAAATGAGGGAAGTATTACGTTTAATGAGTGATAAATCTACAGTAGTATATATATAATTGCAGAGAGAAGACTATTGACAAATAATCTCAAGCTGCAACATATTAAATTAAAAAATCTTCAAACATGCACACTAAATCATACTTTAAAAAGCTAGACATATCATCTGTATATATATGTCTAGTAGTTTTTCTTATCTTATCAACAACAACAGAAGCTAATAATGTCTTAATTATAGGTTCTGACACACTGTCGCTAAATACAATAATTGAACAAACGAACAAGAATTCTCGTAAAATTATAGGTATAGCTCCCAATTTTAGTTTTGAAAACCCTTATAATGCTGTAGAGAAAATACCTCATGACTTTAGGGATAAGATGAAAAGTCAGAATGTTTTTATAGATAAAACAGCAGACAGTTTAATTACACACTCGAATACTGTTATCTTATTATCTGAAAATGGATGCTTGGATTTCAATTCTGCTATTAAAATCCTAACTGAAAAAAAGAACCTTATTTTAGAACAGCCTCAAAACTTTCACCTATCTGACGCTATTGTTTTATTCGCACTTTCACAAAAATATAGAGTCGATATTGAAGTGTTTGTAAACAAGAATCTGGAATATCTGAATAATTTCTCCAATAAAGAAATAAAAGTAGTGAAGAAAAAAAATGAGGAAATTACTCTCATCTCAAAGAACAAAACATTTACATACTATCCTAGAAAACAAAATTTATGTAACGGTGAAGAAAACAATACTAAATTGAAAACAATATCTCAATTATGGGATGAGCAAAGAAACATACACGAGAGAGATTATCTTTACTTTTTTACATTAATAAATGTTTTAGAAAAATGTGAAGCGATAGTCGAACAAGATATAAACATAGCAGAAGAGTACATCCATGCATTTAATTCTGCATACTTTAAGATGAATAAATTTAATTGAAAGTATTGCAATAACATATCAACTCCAATCCTTATTACATAAAAACCTATGACACGCAAACATATTATTACTATAATCGCATTTTCATTGTCAGTTTTTTTTGCAAACTCACAAGAATATATGCCTCTATCATCTCCTAAAACAGGTTATGTGACCGATATGGTTCTTCTGTATCAAGGTGATAAACCAGATATAAAATATACTCCTTCTAACATTAAACCTTATATTTATAGAATAGATTTCGATAATGAATTTCAATGGCTATACGACTCCTTCTTATTTTTAGCCGCGAGACATCCAAATCGAAAGGTCTTTGATGGTAGTTGGGGCAAAAACTCTGCAAGAAAGGAAGAATGGTCTTGGATTATTGATGAGTTATTTCACGAAGGACAAGCTATAGATGCAGTAGAATCTATTATGGACAGTCTAGCATTAGCAGGAAAAAAGTCAATTAGAAAAAGGAAAATAATTGTTTCCGTTCCACAAGCTATCCCTAATCAAAAAGATTGGGGATATATAGAAGGTAGAACCATGGACTTCTCTTTAGAGAAAGATCGTGTCGCTGCTTCAAAATGGTTTATAAATGAAGTTTTAAAACAATGGGATAAAAGGGAATATAAACACATTGAACTTGCGGGTTTTTATTATTTTAAAGAAAACAATAAAGGAGATGAGGAGTTAATGCAAAAAATTGGAGAGCATGTGAAAAAAAGTGAGTATATATATTATTGGATTCCATATTTGTGGGCTCCTGGTTTTGATAAAGCTGCTGAACTCGGGTTTGATGTAGCTTATCAACAACCAAATTACTTTTTCAAAAAAAGCAATTTAGCTCCTCAAACACGAATGGATTTAGTTCTAAACCATGCTAAAAAACATAATATGGGCTTGGAAATGGAGTTTAACAATGATATCCAATATGTGTTTTTCCAAATGAGGTTTCTAGATTATTTAAATTGGTTTGAAAAATATGGAGTATGGGAAAACTCTACAGTAGGTTATTACCAAGACTTTCAAACCTTTAAAAACATGTCATTAAGCGAAGAGCCTGTTATTAGAATCTTATATGATAAGCTTTGCAATATAATTGACAAACGTCAAAAAAAGGCTGATACTATATTCCTTAAAGATAAAAAGTAATTCAAATATCGTAGCTAGTCAGCATAAAAGTATCAGAACTTACGGCTATCAAAAATTTTGACTTTAAGTGGTTGGCAACTTTCCCTTTAAGTTCTTTTCATAACCATACGAGTTGTATTTTTGCTGCATGAAGTTAGATCCGGAAAATATACACGGTTCTATCACGATTTTGATTTTGAAAGTGAATGATCTAAAGGCGGAAAAGCAATACTTTGTAAATGGATTTTAATAAAACGTATTAGTGCGTGTTTGTTGGCTAAGTTACTTCAACACACAAACATTGACACATCAGATTTGCATTGCGCATTTGCTACGTGATCTGAATTATCTCACAGAAAGATACCAGCATCCATGGAGTAATACATGTAAATCAATCTTTCTATCAGCACTAAACTTAAAAAAGGAAATGTCATAAGTAGAACACTATACATCCAATTCTGAGAGAACAAACTTAGAAAGTCGTTTAGATGAAATATTAAAACATCAACTACCAACTGATAATAAAGAAATGATCGCTTTTCAAAATCGGTTGATAAAATATCGCGAGTTTTTGTTCACTTTTCTCTATCACCCAAAAGTGCCTCCCGACAACAATGCATCAGAGAAGACAATAAGAAATATGAAAATAAAGCAGAAGATATCTGGTCAATTTAAAACCCCAGAGGGTGGATTCGCATTTGCTGTTCTGAGATCTGTGATTGATACAACTATCAAGAACAGACAGAATGCTGTAAATTCTTTAAAAGTTATCTCTAACTTGCAGACTGATTAGTTACAAAATCTATATCTGTCATTTAGTCTTTTGCATTATTTAGTCACCTAGGTGTAATGGTATATTCTCCTTTTCCAGCTGTAAAAAAAACAGTATTTTTCCCGTCCTGCACAACAGTATTAAATTTTATTTTGCCATTGTTGCTTTTAACACTCCAATTGCCAGGACTCATACCAGTTAAAAGAATCTGGTGGTCTCCATCAGGGATTTTCAGACTAAAATTCTTGTCAATTAAATTGTTCCCTTTGCTCATACAAACAACCTTATCAGAAAGATAGATAACATATCCTACCGAGATTTCAGTATGTGAAACAGGTAAAGGTTCTGTATCTCCATCGGCTAATTGAAAAACTGTTAAAAATCTATCTTGTTCGTTTGCATTTTTTGGTGAAATCATGATTCTATATGCATTTTCTTCTGGGTGATTTAAATCTGCAATTCGTCCTGGAACTTCGTATTTGAATTCGAAAGAACTATTAGCATTAGAACCACTAAGAATCTTCGATTCACGTTTACTATTAGTTGGAATAAGCATTTCAACGTGTGTCTTGCCAACTAAATCTAGTCGTTGGTTTTTAAGTATTACTCCATTTTTGGTGGTTTCAGGCATGTTGTGTGTGTTTATCTGCCAATATTTTTTAAACTTTGGATTAGCTGTAGCTATGTCATCAGTCAAAATAATAGCAGCTGGGATATCATCCCGACCCAAGTTTAGAAAACAGAATCTACGATTATACGCTCTAATCTTCGATGAGTATGCTCCAACCAAATCTACATCAAAATAACTAAAATAAGGACGTAGTTTTGATGGGCCAAAGTCAGCTGACACAACACGCCCATTGTTAAACCATGGGTCTGACTGTGCTATTTCGGGTGTATTAGGATGCCTCTGATTGAACTTCGTTCCACCATCATTAGATTCGGTGTTTCCGAATTTTTCGTTTGGATCTCTTACCAACATCATACTATGTGCAATTGAACGTTTATGAAAGTTGAAATCGTAAGGTGTACCATAAAATCCATACAGACCGATGTCAGCAACCTGAAAACCTCGATAATAAATTTGAATCGCTCCAGCATCACTATGCTGGTGATTACCAAAATGATACCCTCCTCCTTTTATTTCTGCAACAACGTCATTACTATCCATGCCTATATTCCAACCAGTACGGGCAATCATAGAACCAAGTATTGGACCAAAATCAATAGTTAATGGAAGAGATTCAAGGCTAGATTCAGGCAGTAATTCGGGGTCATTTAAAAGAAGAAACAAAACAGGATTACTCTTCAAACCGCCTTGACGATAAAATTCTGCTTTCAGGATAGGATCATTATTATAAGCATAGTACAATAAAATTGTTTGAGGTGAAGACCAGTAAAAGAATTCTCCAGGTTTTCCTGCATTAAATCCATCGCCATCACGTAACATTTGACCATCGGGAAGACGCATGTATAGCCAATGTTTAGGAAGTCCCTTTAAGTTATCATCAAAAACACGCCGTCCACTCATTCGATAAAACAGCCAAGCGGCATGCATATCACACCCAGAACGAAATGCACCATAGTTGACACCTTGACTGTGTCGTGGAGATTGATATTGCCAATTTCGCATTGGAACTAATTCTTCTAAAACACGATATGAAGTATATCTATATGGAATTGTATTTTCGTCATAAACTGCAATACTCATTGCTAACAAGTCTCTACTAATCTGCATTTCACCTCCATGTCCTGTGAGTATTGATTGTTTAAACGGTGGCCAACCAATCTCCATATCATCTGCCAACATCATAAGACTATCATATAAACTTTGTTTTTCATCTGGACTCATGAGATCGTAACACCAATCATACACTAATGAACCGTAATAGATAGCACGTCCCAATTCACGGGTTATATCCAAGATATTCCCAAATTCAACTACTGATAAATAATCAATCATTAATTGTATGGCTTCCTTTCCTATTTCCTTATCATTAGTCATCAGATAATAGAAAGCTTTTTTTTCTGCAGCACGCTCCAATGAAGAACTATATGTTATTTCCTCATTGCTATTAAATTTGAAATTATATGGAATAAGTGCAGACTTCTTAACATTTAACCATTCTTTAAAATTTTCACCAACTTCCAATCTAGATTTTACTTCCTGTAAGGATTCTTTATTTACCCATAATCGTGGATGTTCAGCTGGAGGACGAATTGTTGGCTCATAGTTTTTTGCCATTTTCGGCACTGTTGGCGGTACATAGTTCATAAGTTCAACATAATCTAAAATTACACCGCATGGAAGCCAAATCTTTAATTGTTGTTCATTCCCTGAAAACTCAAATTTACCTGACACCTGCTTTTGTCTATCCCAAGGAACATAAACTACTCTTTTTGTGGCCTTTGGTCGTCAACTTGAATCAGAATGAATAACGATTCAAATTTACTTGTTGCTTTTTCCATAACTTTGGAACCTTCTACATCGGTTACTGCGTAAGTTGTCATAACGTAGCGTCCAGCCTCAGGCACCTTCACATTAAAAACTAAATCGGGTTCTGTCCTTTCTCCTTCAACAGCAGATGTTACATTCGGCTTTAAAGACAACCCTTTCTTTAAAGATAGGCGATCATCATCAATCACTTGTGTGGATCTAGCGTTAATATTCACCTTTTCTGTGTCAAATCTTAGAACTACGAGGTTTTTAAAAAGCTCAGAGGCATTTAATGTTTTTCCAGTGCCATATTCATTTTTGCTGTAATTAAAAGAACTAAGAATAAGGATTAAAACTAATAATTTGATTTTGATATATATTTTCATTTTTATTTCACTTTTTATCTTGTGAAAAATAATTGCATTAATTATCGATTAGTATTTATAATCACCCTCATTACATATCTTAGCTCATTATGCAGCTTAGAGCTGTTACTTAAAGTTTTCCCAATTAGTCGAAGTGAAAATCAAGAAATTAAAAACGCATCTACTTTTCTTGCTTTCTTTTTTGTCTATCTGCAATAATATTTGCTAATCTCATATAGAGGCTATTATCATCCTTCTCATCGGAATGATATAAGCTGTAGAGTGTGTTTGTACCTTGATAATATGCTATAGCTTTACTATCCCAAAATCCAAACTCATCAAAAACATCTATTGTTTTGTGTAATCTATATCCCCAATTTTTATTCTTTTTTAGAGCTCTATTGTCCACTTCAACATAAGGGTTAAGTCCATATCCATTTACCATTTCGCAAGATTCACGTAAACGCACAGAGTCTCTATCGCTTCTGTAGAAATAACCAGGTTGGATGTATGCTCTATCGTAACCAATGTTTTTCCAATTTCTGTTTATTTGTTCTAATCCTAAGAAATTTGGAATCCAATAAAAATCATATCCCCTCCCATGAACATACTCTTTTATTTCTTCCGTAACTCTAATCTTCGTTGGATTATTTTCAACTATCCAATAGAATGACACGAGTTCAACATTATTTAATGATGAAATATCAATTTTATTCAATACATAATCTATGTACCACTTAATCGACTTAACCTGATGGTCAATATAATTGAAGTCCATTTTTTCACCTCCTAATTCTCCCCAATCTTGCTGGTTGTCTTTTGGCTCTGGTATCACAATTGAAATTTTTCGTTTTACAAAAGAATCATCTTTCTTTATCTTTTTAATTTTTTCAATTTCATGTTCAAGAGCAAATATATTCTCCCCCGGAGTAAAGAAAGTATCGACTAATTTAGACCACTCACCTTTTCGAGCTGGAACACTACCATGATTTCCCCAAAAAGACCACTTACTATCATTTATCTCTAAAAAGAGGAATCCATCAAAAAGCCAGTCATATGTACCATCCTCTCTTTTCAAAGAAACATAAGGTGCAAAATGCTCTGATTTAAACCACCCCGAACTACGTTGACTACCTCCAGTATAAATTAGTACTAAATCTAAAGGTCTATCAACACTTGATATTGAAGAATTTTCTTTTTGGAATTCTATAGAATTTTCATCTATCTTATTCATGGTTTTACATGATAAAATAAAGAGAAGAATCAGGAAGAATAATCTTTGTGTATATTTATAAAGCATAGTTTCATTTCTCATTTGATAACATATTTAAAGATAATCTACTTATTGTTTAAAACATTTTGGGTCAGTTTGTAATATTTCTTGTCTCATAATACACAATAGATATATAAAGCACTCCAATTTATCTAAATGTAAGCAAGGTATTTTTATCTAAACAACAAGCTCTTTGTAAAAAATTAATTGTTCGCAAATCGGAACATCCTCATTGTCTATATACTTTACTAGCTTGAAAAATCTACTATAAGACTTTCAAGCTAGCAAAATATAATTAAAAGAAATAAAATCTACTCAATAACCCAGTAATAATCGGTAGTATTAAAGTCGTATTGATAGAAAACGCCCTCATCATCTAAACATAATAACTTCTCTCCCACGCTTACAAAGTTTTTAAATTTATCCCAACCACTACCAATTGTAGATTTATTACCAAGAACTCCAGTAGTCGTAATAGGAATACTGTATAAATAGCCATTAACATCAACTCCTAAAAGAGTTCTATTATTGAAAAGAATTACAGGGTTATACGTAAAACCTGTTCCCACAGTTGTTCCGTTTGGAGTACCCCACGTTGCATTATTATTCGCAAGCCATGTTCGTATATCTCCCCCCTTAATGGAAAAGAAGAAGCCTCTTGCAGCTATGAATTTTTCCATATCGTACCATGTTCCAAAAAAATCTTTCCCATCAGGAGTTTTTACTATAACAAACTCATCATCTATAAATTGAAGCATGCTCACTTGATCACCAACAGTTATGCCGATAAATTTATCATCATCATAAAAGAAAAAGTCACGATAAACATCACGCGATACTGATGACAAATATGCTTTAGTTTGTATAAATAAATCATCCTCATTCAACTCGTAAACAATTATATCGCCTGCAAGATTCCACTCGTACAAACTTCCATCACGTTCAAAATACTTGCTATCTAAATTACCTTCAAGGGATAACCTTTCCCCATTATCAAATACTGCAGTAGGAGACTTAAAGGTTTGGTAATCATTAAAAACTGTATCGATTCCTGTTGGTAGGAAAAATGCTGTTCTAAAATTTAACTCTCCTCCATCTGTGAAGTTGGATAAAGTTACCAATTCAGTTTCCCTATCAATTCTTAAAGTTTTCTTTTCACCTTCATTAGTCGTATATTCTACCTGTGAGAAGACCACACTGTCACCCTCAAAAGTAGGGGAGAATCCCAATTCAAAACTTGATTTTTCAAAATCAAAATTCCGCGAAGTCACTTTCCTTGAATACAGCCCATTACCAAACTGTGTGCCCCATACCGTAGCCGTAGCCATAGAATATAATGAATACTCCCCATCACTACTTATATTGCGAAACTCAAAAAGTGTTGAGCCTTCTGGTAAATCTTCAATAATTATTGAGTCTTTTTGTACTCCTGGAGTGTTGCGGTTAAATTCTTTGACAATAGAGTCACCCCTCATGTTCCAATAAATAATCGTTTTATCAATCTTAGGATCTGCACTCACATACCAAGTTATTTTCACTCTTCCCAAACCAGGATAAATCTTTAGAGAATCTACTTTACCCAAATAAACCTGCTCATCTAAATCTGCAAACTTGCTCTGAATATCATTCATATCATCACAAGAGGGTGCAAGCAGAATACCTACAAGTAGAATGAATAACAATATATTTAACTTTCTCATTTGTGTCATTTTTTTACGTTTTATTACTCTTGTGAATCTACTGGAGCACCGTAAACTGTGAGCTCCCCTATGGAATATTGATTATCTGAACTAGGAGGAAATTGGTTAAGTGCTGCACGGACAAAAATTCGGATATATCTCACTGGTTTTGCTTCCACAGGAATATCATACTCCCATCCATTCGCTGCAAGATCTCTGGTTGCCTGTGGATCTGGTGGCACCATCAGATCGTAACGCGGTATTGATTGCCATCCCAAATACTCCCAATCATCTTTAAAAGTTCTTTCGGGTAGCTTAGTCTCTGGATCTACACTATGAATTGCACCATGAATAACACTAAATTCATCCAACCAATAAGGGAGGTCAGAGAGCTTATCATAATCAAGCTTATCTGTGCCCCATACTTCAACTTCATTAACTGCTGAATGAAAATAAGCCGAATTATAGTGATAAGGATGATGTATGATGCGACTAATTTTCACAACTTGTTTCAAATCAATTGTAAAAGACAAACCACTACTTCCTGGTTGCGTACGATAGCCATTCCATGCAGTGTTAACAATACCATCCCATACCTTTGTGATAGGAAGATTTCCTTGTTGAGAAGTATTATCATAAGGTATGGTTGAACGTAAATCACCAAAGGGTTTGTCTATCATTGTTTCAAAATATGGAGTTGTAACCAAGATCGCTGTATCTGACACATTGCCCCACTTATCTTCAAAAACTACACCAAATTTGTACTCCTTCGCTTCAAATCCTCTGAAAGCATGGACTTCCTTTTCTAAGGTAGAAAAATACATCTCAGAGGTTATTAATTTATCAGTGTCCAATGAATCGTTAATCATCAAACGAACTCCCAACTCAGTAGTTTCTGGATTATCCCAAGAAGTAATTATTCCACCAAAATTAGGTTCCATAGACAATGATTTATGTGCAATATTAATAAGCGATTCCAATGGCTCAAACTCCAAAACTATAGGTTCTGACCTTTCCTCATTTCTATTAACCTTATAAAGGAAAGCTTGCACACTGCTCACTCCATGAAAACCTTCAATTGTCAACGAATTGTTATGTACAGAAGACTTCTCTGTGAATATTTTCCCATTTCTCTCATATTCAGCCATTACATACAATATATTTTTGTCATTCGGAATGGTATATGTAACTATCGCTCCTCCATTTATAGGAGTTACAGAGAACTCCTCTATAGGACCTGAACTCCAAGCATCAGAGAGACCTTCATTGCTGTCATCACATGCAAAAAAAGAGCATATTGCAATAACTATTATTATAAAACTATTTTTTTTCATATTATTCTAATTTCTTGCTAAAATACAACTTATCTGTTACCATCCATAGGTTTGTACTAAGTTTGGGTTAATTCTCAAATCATATTCCCTGAGCGGGTATAGATAGTCTCTAAAGGTTACTTGTCGGGCGTCACCATGGTTCTCTGGCTCATAATACTCTTCCGCTACTCTACTTTGCCCCCATCTTGTGGGCGGAAGTGACCAATATTTATCTGCAATCTTCCAGCGACGGATATCCCAAAATCTTTGCCCCTCAAAAGATAATTCAATGAGTCGCTCCTTTTGAATAATCTCTCTCATTCCACTTTTTGTAGCAGGTTTACTAGGGTTTATTGAAACATTTTTCCATGATTCTACGACCCCACCGACTCCAGTGTTTTCGCGAACAACATCAATCCAATAGTAGACATCATTGTCGGGCTCTGGCTTCATCTCGTTTAATGCCTCGCTATAAAGTAGGTAGAGATCTGATAGGCGAAGTAGTGGGAATCGATAGTCATAAGCAGTATACCGCTTGTTCGGATCTCCTTGACTTACAGAACTTTCAAAAGGAATTATTTTCTTTGGTGAGTAACCAAAATGGTCACCCTTAGCCTCCCCAGCTCTAAGCCTAAGATAAGGGCTAAACGAAGCTCCGCCATTAGTGGTTGTCGTGGAGAGTTCATAATACCCCCTATCAAAACCAAGATTTGCGTAAAAGCGTGGTTCTCGATTAAAATGCATATTCACTGTTGTTTGACCCGTGGCAATGTACGATTCATGTTTATCTCCTGGTGTTGCACGACGTAAATCAAATCTTCCTGCATAATTGAAAGTCTTATCTTCTTCCATCGGCACGCCATTATTGGTATAAAACAATTGTGACATATGCCACGAAGCATAAAGGTAACTAGCAAATGAATGTTGGTCCTCTGGATAAATTTGAGGGAAAAGCACTCTTAACATATTACCAAGAGGTGCCCAAGAAGAAAACCCTTTACCGTCGGCAAATGTTTCTTGTGTTGCCCAAATTATACTTGGATTTTTGTCGACATCTTCAGTGATAGCCTTTCTGATAGTCATTAACTGAACCAATGAGTCATTCATGTTGAAGGTTTGACCACCTGTATATTTGTTGAATTCATAAAGTCGGATACCTGCAAGGTGACACGTATCAATAGCATTTTTAATTGCTGTGGCAGCTCTTTCCCATTTAGATGGATCGTATGTATCTGGTATTAACTGTACTCCTCGATTATCAATCCAACCCTTATAATCGGGGTTGCCATTGAACAAGGGACTTGCTGCTGTAGCTAAAACTTTTGCCTTCACCGACAATGCAATAGTTTTTGAAATACGTCCCCATTCAGTTGTTGGATCTGGTAACGATAAAGGTAAATCTTGAATTGACTCGTCCAAAAGCTCTACAATATAATCAACCACTTCATCTATAGGCTCACGATATACTTGCAATTCTTCAGGAAAAGCAGAAAGTGGAACCTCCTCTTTAGCCAATACAATAGGACCGTATAGCTGCATTAGAAAAAAATGATAATATGCTTTTAGAAACTTCACCTCAGCAATCCATCTTGCTCTCTCCTCGGGCATAATATCCTGTGGCTTGTGAATGTTGTTCAAAAAGATATTACAGTCACGTATTGCAATATACATACTTTTACCACCCTGTCTTCCAGACCAGTAGTTCTGATAAGGGTCATTTGTATTTTGAAGCCCATCGGCAATTCGCCCAGCTACTGTAGTTCCATATCTGTCTCCAAAACCACCATCAAACTCATCCCTACTGGTAAAATAGGTGGGATAGTAAAATGGATTAGTAGGATCTGGTAATGAATTATAACAAGTCCTCAAAAACTTCTCTGCTACTGAACGGTTCGAAAAAGCATGCTCCAAAGTAGCAGCATCATTAGGAACTACATCTAAATAGTCACAACCAACAATGCCTATAAGGATAAAAGATGCTATTAATTTTACTACATTCTTCATTTTAATCATAATTATAAATTAATATTTACTCCAAGGTTAATCACTCTTTGAACGGGATAACCCAAACCATTTCCTGCCATTTCCGGATCCCACATCTTGAATTTTGACCAATGAAAGAGATTAGTTCCACTCACATAGAAGCGCAACATGCTTACGTGAAATTTCTTTGTGAAATTTTCAGGTAAAGTATAACCAAACTCGGCTGACTTCAATCGAATAAAAGAACCATCACGCAACCAATGAGTACTGGTTTGGTTATTGTTTGCAATTTGATTTTCAGATAAACGAGGCCAAAATGCATAAATATCTCGATTTGTTTCCGACCAATGATCATCCGCAATAAACTTCATCAAAGCCCTTTGTCCTTTATTTGTAAATGGAGTGATATCAGAAGAGCTAATAAAAAACGAAGATCTAGCAGAACCCTGAAAAAAGAGAGAGAGGTCAAAAGACTTATAACCTGTTGAAAACCCAGCTCCATAAATAATCTCTGGGACTGTAGGATAACCAATCGGTACGATATCATCAGTGTTAATCTGCCCATCACCATTGATGTCCTTGTATTTTATATCACCTGCACCATACGGCCCAAATGTTTGCCTAGGAGAGTTGTTTACCTCCTCCTCATCAATAAAAAGCCTTTCAGCAATATACCCCATCGGTTGACTAAGTTTTTGTCCAACACGTGTACGCCATGGTATATCACTGTAATCGGGTTCTTCAAATTCTTTATACTCACTTGTTGCATAGGTAAAATTACCATTAACTACAGTCCAAAAGTCTTTATTGAAACTTTTTTGATACTTCAACTCCATCTCAACACCTCTACCTTGCGCAACACCAACATTTGCCTGTGGGTAAGAACGAAGCCCCATAGTAGTAGGAATATCTACACGAGTCTGTAGAATATTTTCCCGAGTTTCCGTAAAGTAATCAGCCAAAAGAGTTAAATCATCAAACAAACCTAGCTCTATACCAAAATTAGTCTTAGTGGCAATTTCCCAAGTTATCTGATCATTAGCATATCGTTCAATAGCTATCCCAGACCTGAATTTTCTATCTGTTCCGAACGTGTACCCTGGACCGTTCATGTTTATTTGTGATAGATAAAAGAAGCGGTCATAAGATGATCCAATCTGATCATTACCTACCTTACCATGTGTTGCTTTTAGCTTTAAAGAAGATATTGTCTTACTAACACCAGACATAAAATCCTCGTTACTGACCATCCATCCTCCCCCAATAGAAGGGAAAAAACCAAATCTATTATTTTCAGCAAAACGTTCAGTACCGTTATATCCAAAATTAAACTCAACAAAATAACGTGAGTCATATCCGTATGCTAACCTTCCCGCAGTACTAATGTTTCTTTGTGCTAATGAGGCTTGCAGCCTATCAGCAACTCGATTATCAATATTAATTGCTCCCTGTTCGTTTCGTATATTTGCTACAAAAAGTGCATTAATATCGTGAACCTTATTAAACATTTTGTTATAACCTAACCGAAACTCTCCATATTGCACATTAGTAACTGTTCTTCCCCCTTCATTAAAGGATAAATACTCAGTTCCAGTGTCGGGATTAAGTGGCGTCAATCGATAAGACCCATCCAGTGTAGTAGCTAAAGAATAATAAAAAGGATTATACGTACGATACAAATCATAAGCAGCATTACGCTTTATATTATACATTAACTTAGCAGTAAGACCATCTAACCGCCCAGTAAATTTGTGATCTAATTCCATCTGTAACAACATCATAGAAGTACTAGACTCTTTATAACCACTAACTACTTGCGCCAATGGGTTATTATAAGAAAGCTCTGTATCCATACCAAAAAGTATGTGCTTTGTAAATTCATTTGCTTCATCTTTAGGATAATAAGGAAGGAAGCGCACTGGTGAGGCATTGCGTGCAGCATGAAAAACACTAGCTCCACCCTGTCTAGGACCAGTTGAATCATCAAACGAACCATAAGCACGAACCACTCCTGTTGTAGTTGGAGAAAACTTAATAGTAACATTAGAGCGAACCTGAATTCTACTAACATCAATATTGTTATTGAACAAATTTTCATCACTTTCTTTTATAATACCAGTGTCGTGTTGATAGTTAGCCGCTAAATAATACTGAACGGCTTGCCCACCCCCTGTTATATTCAAATTAACTCGTTGGTTAGAGGTTTGATCTTTAATCAAATAGTTATACCAATCAACTGAAGGGTATCTAAGCGGATCTGTACCTAGTTCGGTCTCTCTAATTTTAGAAGAAGAATATGGGAGTATGCTCATTGGCTCACGAGTTCTTACCGCTTCGTTATGTAGCCTCATATAAGTAATGGGATCTGCCAACTCAACTAGTTCTGTATTCGCAGATGACGACATCTCAGCTCTAACATTTACGGTTATCTTATCTGGATTACCTTCCTTTGTGGTAACTAAAATAACCCCGTTTGCACCACGTGCTCCATACAAAGCTGCCGAGTTAGCATCCTTCATCACAGAAAAAGATGCAATATCATCAACATTTACTCGAGCTAAATCAGTAGAGCTCATTTCTATCCCGTCAATTAATATTAACGGGTCTTTTTTACCTGAAGCACTAAATGAAGTAATGCCTCGAATAAAAAACTCTGCGTTATCAAGTCCTGGCTCTCCTGAACGTTGATAGGCAATAACACCAGCCATTCTACCTGCAAAGGCTGATGTAATGTTACTAGAAGGGACACGCAGCTCACTTGGAGTAACCGCAGTAATAGAGCTTACAACGCTCTCTTTCTTTTGTTTACCAAAAGCAACAACTTGCACCTCATCTAAAGTTATCACATCGTCTTTAAGTATGATTGTTACATTATTAGCTTCACGAGCAACTTCCTCCACAGAAACTGTACCAACAAAAGAGTAGACTAAAACATCAGTAGGATTACATGAAATTTGGTACTTCCCGTCAATATCAGTTACTACACCAACACCAGCTTGTCCTTTTACAGTAACCGCAACACCTGGAAGTGGAAAACCATCACTATCAACCACTCTACCTGAAATAGTTACACTTTGCTGTACTCCATCATTTTTTTTTGTTGCTTGCATTCTACTATTTGTAACATCTAGTCCAGCATTTACAGGACTCTCTCTATTACTCGCATGAGCAAAGTGAGATATTAGCAAGAACAAAAGAATACACTTAACAATCTTATTAAAAAACTTATTCATATTTTGATATTTTAAATATATAAGAGACAACTCCAAAAAAACAAAATCTATTGTAAACAGCAATTAATCGACTCTAAGATATTAGGTGGTAAAAAAAACCTATATAAAAAGGGAATATCCCTAACCACCTTTAATGAATACAAAAGTATTACAATCACAACTAAATAGCCTTGTAAAAAACGTAACCTTATCCTCAAAAAACGCAAAAGTCCACT
>CAZURM010000043.1:0-16497 GCA_964622945.1 uncultured Proteiniphilum sp. | reverse complement strand
TAGCAGGATTTGTGTTCGGATTATATGAACCTATCCTTTCAATATACTTTCCATCCCGTGGAGCTCTGCTATCCGCAACAATAATTTGATAAAAAGGGTAATTTTTACGTCCTCTTCTTTGTAATCTTAATTTAGTTGCCATTTAAGTAGTTCTTTAAATGAGTATATATTGTATTTGCGGGTACAAAGATAATAATTAATTATTTATTCATGCACAAAATCTATTCAATCTTTATTTTTATAGTCATTCATCTTAATAATACATTATTATATTATAATTGTTATTAATATTCAAATGTAATAATATAATATATTTCCAAGCCCTTTCTACAGTATTTGTTTTATACGATTGAATGCTACACTATAAAATACTAACATGTCAAAATAGGTTTTTTAAAACAATGTAAATCTAATCAATTCTAGTATACTCACGTTACAGGTTATGTATATAAATTACATAATGTTTTTGTTTTAAAGGTTTTGATAAAGTTGTTATCAATATAAGAGAGGAGAACAACTACCATCCGGTTAACGGGTAACTGCCCTCTTCCCTTCATTAAAAACATATCTTCATAGTGTTTATTATTATTATAAAGTTGATTTTTTTCTTTTAAGTAGCCTCATACGACGACGACAATCTTCTGTAAGCGTCGATGATAGATGAAAGAAAATGTTGTGGTTACAGGAATAAGAGTCACTATGGTTGACACAATATAGTTATTCCAAGAAAAGAATCGTTTCTTTACCCACATTTCACTGATAAGTGCCATAGTCAATTAATATAACACCGTTGTTTACGTCTATACCTACAAGCATAATCAATCCAATAAACGTGACTATATTTAGATTTATTTCGATTATTAAGAATGTCCAAATAATTCCCACTAGAGTTAGACGGAATAGCAAAAAGAATAATGAATGAGCTTTCATAGTGTTGTTCAACTACTTGCCGTATGTCTATTCGTATAGAACCTCTAAGTTGTAAAATCTGCCTAAACATATTTTTGCTAAAGTCGGATATAGTATATAATAATTCAAGCATTTTAAGTCGTTGTATTCCTTAATCAACTATTGATGGATTATTAAAATATTGTTTGATTAAGTTTTCAAATGCAACTTGACATTTGTTCATCAGATTTACTGATGTATAACATCTATTGCACTATATATTTTATTAACATATGGAACAACCAACAACATTGTCCCAATTAATAAGTTCTGTTTTCAAAAAAACTCTTCAATGCTTGTTCATAACTAACTAAACATGTATTAATATGTCTACAAGTTATAAGCCCTTGTTTTGTAAAATATAAGTTATGGCAATGATTATTATCTTATATCTCTTATAGTTTGAATATCATTTTTAATTACTTTTGTTACTTGTTTAAATACTGTATAAAACACTATAAAATAAAATAAAATAAAATAACATTATATTAGATTATGCGAAGTTTCGGAAGCGACAATAATTCAGGGATTCATCCACAGATTTTACAAGCGATTATAGATGCAAATCATAATCATGCGGTTGGATATGGAAATGACGAATGGACTGAAAAAGCAAAGAGTGCATTAAGGCAATTAATTGGTTTAGATGATGTTGAACCTTTTTTTGTGTTCAACGGAACAGGTGCTAATATCATTGCTTTGCAGGCTTGCACACGGCCGTTTCATTCTATCATTTGTGCATCTACTAGCCACATTGCGATGGATGAATGTGGAGCACCAACACTATTCACCAGCTCTACGCTAAAAGAGATTGAAACAGTTGATGGTAAGTTGACAACTGATTTAGTAATGCCTCATTTGAAAGATTTTGGAGTTGAACACCATTCACAGCCAAAGGTGATTGCCGTTTCGCAAACTACTGAAATGGGGACAGCTTATTTACCACAAGAGCTTAAAGCTTTGGCAGATTTGGCGCACAATCATGATATGTATTTATTCGTTGACGGTACGAGAATTGCCAATGCATGTGCTTATAATAGAGTGTCATTGCGAGAAATGGTGGTAGATTCAGGAGTGGATATTCTAACTTTCGGAGGTACTAAGAATGGGTTGATGATTGGTGAGGTGATTGTGCCTTTGCATCGAGAGTTAGCTGATAATATGAAATTTATACGTAAGCAGTCAGCACAACTTTACTCAAAGATGCGATATTTGTCTGCTCAATTTATTCCCTATTTCTCGGAAGGAATATGGATTGAAAATGCGCAGTGGTCGAACCGAAAGGCACAGCAGTTGGCAGAGATGTTGCAAAAAGCAGGTGTGGAATTGACACAACCTGTGCAGTCGAATGCAATTTTCTTTAGAATGGACAAGAAATTAATAGACAAACTAAGAAAGGATTATTTTTTCTATGCTTGGGATGAGGCTGCAGATGAATATCGTCTGGTGTGTTCGTGGGACACAACTGATGAAGATATTGAGCAGTTTATTTCATGTTTAAGTATTTAAATTAAAAACTATAATATAAAAAGCCACTATTTGGAATTATCTAAGTAGTGGCTTTTATTTTTAGTCAATTATATATCATTCGTTAAAATGAAAAGTCGATACCTGCTGCAAACAGTTTGTTTGTTCGGCTGTAAACATCACTACCGTGAATACCGGTACCGTTATAGTTTTCAGACACTTTGGTGTAGTCTGAATATTTTGTAAAGAAGTAGCCAATATTGAGCTGTAAATTCTTCGACAAATTAACAGCGCCACCAAATCCGATAGAATAGGAATTGGTATAGAAGCTGAGGTCTGATTGAAATGCATCGTCCATACCAAAACGGGTGACTTGACCACCAGTACTAATTAAGAACATATCATTTATGCGATATTCAATACCTGCTAGATATTCATTGGTGTTAGCAGTTAGGTAATTTTGTTTGTCGTTGGCCATTCTTGCATTCTTGTCGAAAAATAGATGATAGCCTATGCTAACAGTCAGGTTTGACAAAAAGTCATAAGATGCGCCAATAGTGAAAAGAGCTGGTGAATCGTGTGCCGTATTTACTCCATCAGTAAACAGACCTGTATCGTCAACTGTTGTTCTATTTTCTACGTCAAGACTGTTTCTGAATTCATATTTTGTACCAATATTTAATCCTACATGTGAGAAGTGAAGTCCAATAATAGGAGCAACTCCCCATCCGGATTGTTTGCTTTTAAGATGAGCACCATCAGCAGCCATTTTTGCTGGTAACTCCAGTTTTTGCTTCAATTCTGCCGAAACAATATTGGTACTAACTACCATTTGAATGATAGGAGTAGGGTCTATCAGTCCGCTGTAGTTGGGTAGCCCTGCTGCACTTAATCCTTCTATATCCAAATCAAGTTTTAAGTTGGTTAGGTGTCCTTCGTAGGCGTTGTGAACTACGTTTAAACGAAATCCACCATATACTGAAAACATATCGTTGATTTTGTATGATCCACCCAGCTGCCCACCAAATATATAGTTGATACCATGCATATACTGGTCAAGTGAGTATCCTTTTGCGGTAAGTGAAGCACCAGGAATATTGCTCACCAGACTAGGTACATATTGATTGATTAAGGGAACAAGCGTTGATATCTGTGATTCGAACGAAGGGAGTCCGTCATTAAATGTAGCCTTTCCACCTCCACCGGTGATAGCAAGATTACCAGATAGTGCCCATTTACCTTTTCTATATACACCTTGAATGCTGGGAACAATGGGCGCAGTTGACTTGCCTAAAAACTCTTTTGTCCCAGTGCCTGTCATCGGAGCAAACGAAGAGGTAATTATTCTTTGTTGTGCTACACTTTGATTGCTGATAGTGAAGTGAAGTCCTTCTGGAAGTTTGATTATGCCAGCCGGATTATAATATGCAGCATCAGCATTTGTTGATGCATCTAACGCAACTAAACGGGCAAAGCGAGCACTGGGATTTGTGTTGGTTAGAATACCTCCTGCAAATACTGTTATGGGAACCAGTGATAATAGTATAATTGCTAAAATATAATTAAGCCTAAAAAAATCTTTCATTATTTATTTCTTTGAGTTAGTGATAGGGTACAAACATCGCACACTTATAGCAAAACTGTGCAAAGATAATTGTTTTAAAGAAATAACATAATAGAAATGATATTATTTTACCTTGCAGCAATAGTTTTTTATTAAGAAAAGAGATAATAGTTATCTAGTTTTAGACTAATTATATGCCTTGAAATTGTTATTACTAATAGAATACAGTCTAAGTCACACTCTTTATAGTATCAGGGCTTTTCTAATAACATTAGTCGTTATACGAAGAGCATAAAAAAACCCTCCAAATCTCTGAATTAGGAGGGTTTGCTTTAATTTTGTCGCCTTTTGGCTTTTCTTTCCAGTGATCTGCCTGGGGTTCTGAACTTTGCAGAATTAGCCAGTATATCAATAAGATATAAATTCATCTTAATGTAACTCCCATGATTTAGCCATGAGGATACTTCACTGTTTTACACCGTCGTGCATACGCTTGAAGGATGGTGCAAAGATAGTAATTTAGGTGATTATCAACAAGAATTTTTTATATAATTAGAAAGGACTGACTACAAAAACTTCTCTCTAATCAATATAGTAAAGTCTTTTTCTTCCATTTTATGTGAAGTCCGCCTAATACGGTACAATTCCTGCCCAGCTTTTGCTAAAATGTTGTCTTTCAACAGATCGTTTTCTTTTTGTTTTTCTGAGTCATGAAATACACTGTCTAATTCATAAAAGCTAATAGGTTTGTAATCATTCTCTGTATCTATTACGACGCAATCAACTAATGCACGCCAAAAATAACTTTTTTCTTCTACAGATAACTTGTCCTCTATTATATTGAAATCTATAACCGCATTAAGAGCAACATTCGGTATTACTAAATACATTGGATAGCATTCTCTAACAGCCCTAAAGAAGTGATATTCCTGCTTTGACTTGAAGATGCTTATAGTAGCATTTTCATCACTAACATCTCTGTTTTTTGTTAATAAAATATCTTTTTCCTGCGAATGGCTAATTATCTGGGATTGCTTCTTCTCATATTCCTCTATCACTTGCTGACAAATCGGTTCATCTTGAAATAGAGTCGCAAAATTATACGCGATTTGTTTATTAGATTCAACCTCAACAATTTTAAGCACTAACTTCTTGAACTCTTCTGGATGTAATTTGAAACGATGATTTTGACTGCAGTGTAAAGTGTGAAATTGTTGAAGATAATATTTATATCCGGGATCATTCTCTCCTGTAGTGTTTTCTAGTAGTTCAGACAAAAGAAAGTTATCTACTAGATTTTTAAGAATAGAATCATTCATGATAAAATCATATAACTCGTTATCCCTAAACACTTCAATCAAGTCTGGCCATTTCTTTTGCCCTACAATTTGAAACACCTTTTCTCGCTCTATAGTCTTTTTTGTTTCCATTAAAATATCATCGAACTTTATAAGAAGCTGTTTTGAATTATAAGAAATACAATATAATATATTGAATATCAGTTGGTCAATTGAATATTGTTTCGTAACTTTATGGTTATCAAGACAATAAGTTATGAGCACCTATCCAACCGACCTGACTGATAAACAGTGGCAAGTTATACAAAATATAGTAGAGACAAAAGAAAGAAAGCGAAAACATTCTTTACGAGAGATGATTAATGCTATGATGTACATAACAAATACAGGGTGCTAATGGCGGATGCTCCCTTCGGAATTCGGCCCGTGGCAAACCGTATATTTCTATTTCCGTAAATGGAAGTTGGAAGGCGTTTTCGAGCAACTGATGCACCATCTTCGGGAATCAGTCCGAAAAGCATGCGGTAAAGCTGTCAGCCCGAGTGTAGGCCTTATAGATTCCAGAAGTGTACGGACTTCCCATCATATCGGCAGCGAAAAAGGCATTGATGGAGCAAAGAAAATTAAGGGCAGAAAGGAGCATATCATTGTGGATACCCTCGGGTTGCCTATGGCGGCCAAAGTGCATGCGGCAAATATTCATGATAGCGTAGGAGCTGTGGAGCCTATCAAACAACTTCGGTATATATTCCCAAGACTCAGGAAGATTATAGCTGACGGAGGATATAGAGGAAAACTATCGGATATGGTGAAAGATTTCGGATGGGAATTGTCGGTTGTGCTCCGACCGGATGAATCATCAAAGAAGTTTCAGGTACTGCCTCTGAGATGGATTGTAGAACGGACGTTCTCCTGGATTGAAAACTACAGAAGGATGACAACAGATTATGAATATAAAACCGAATCTGCTGAAGCCATGCTGCAAATAACCTTCTGTCAAATCATGCTTAAAAAAATTAGAGAATAAATTCAAAACAGATTCTAAGTATGTAGAAATTATTAAGGGTAAATTTAGTATTTTTACTTCTATAAAACAAGAAAGCGAGCTATAAAAGGCTCGCTTTCTCTGACTTTACACTACTATATCTTGCCATGACTCCTCGAAATTGTCTTCCAACAATTTCAGGATGTCGGACTGTCGATAAAGAACTTTGCCTGATATCTGTATGTAACTGATAACCCCGTTATCCCGCCAATCTTGAAGTGTGCGGGTGCTCAATCTAAGGAGTTTACTCACATCGTTATTCGTTAGATACTTCTCTCCATTTAGATGGGGAGTTCTCTGTTTTAAGGTTTCTCCGATTACGTCTTGTATTTCATCTAATGAGCGAAATAAAGACACAAATAAATCTGATTTTTTATCTAATATCTCCATTACAGTACAATTTTAGTTCCGCATATAGTCACCCAATGCAGAAATAGTTAATAAATCTTGTTTCTCATCATAACAGATCGCTGTCCGTTTCAGATTGTAGTTGACAAAGAACCCGTCTTCATCTTCCTGAATCTCATAAGTGGCTGGGCTTGCCTGTCGACTCGTTTCATTTATATGAATGATGCTCAACATATATTGCTCTCCATCACGATAGATGATAGCTGTCGGATTCAGGTTTATGCTTTCCCAACTTCCTGACAAAACTTTTAAGTCAAGTGTTTGCTTTTTCATCTCTTATCTGATTTTGAGATTTTAGAATCATTGAGAAGTTTCTCAATGTCAGATGCTTTATAGTAGCATTTATTGTTGACCTGCGAGAAAGAAATCTTACCTGTATTGCGGTAATATTGTAATGTCCGTTTGGAGATATTCAGGAGAGTGCATACGTCCTGATTGTCAAGCCAATTATCGTTTGGTTTATTCACTCCACACCATTGTTTGATTTGCTTGGCAAAAGCCTCAAACCGTTCTTTTATCAGTTCAAAGGCTTTTCCTTCTATTGCTATTACTTCCATATTAATGCTTTTAATTGTTATTACTTAAATCGTTCTCATTGCAATGATTTACCAACAAAGAAAAGCAGATTTTCGCATGGTTTCGGGAAAGAGGGAGCAGAGGCAGGAAGTGGCTTCGTGTGGCACAGTAGTACCAATCCAACGCATATATTTTTCCTTTTTAAATTTGTTAAACACCCCTCCTATGGAAAGAATGAATAAGACAACACTTTTTAGAAATTTACTCTTTTGAGGAACGAAAAAGGAAGGAATTTCTAAAAACCGCTTGCGGCTCGGTGTTGACGTTTCATTCTTGGAATATACCTTGTTTCACAAATATAAAATGGATTACCTCTTAAACCCTCGCCTTGGCTTTTTCTTTTTTCTTTTCATCGGAATTTGTTCGTCTTCATTGTCGTTTCTGTTTACATCAGGGGTAAAAAATCCCAATACGGAGGACAAACCGGTATCGGGAAGATTGAAAGATTGTTTATTTTCATGGTTTACAACCTGATTATCTTCTTTCAAGTTTGAAAGATTGTTTTCTTGTTTATTTGAAAACTTGTTTTCAAGGCTATCTTCCTGCCGATCTGCATATATGGCGACATGACTGTCTTCATTCATTCTTCTTTCACTGGAAATCTGTTTTTCCTGCATATCCAGTTGGTCGGTAATTGTTCCGTTCTTCATCGTGTTGTAGTATTCAAAGGATTCTGTTAGGGGACGGTTGTAGCCAAATAGCTTATCAAACCCTTGTTCTGCCTGTTGAAAAAGGTTTTTCCTGTCAAAACCGCCTTTGATTACCCCTTTCTTGGTATTCTTGTGGTTGGTAAGTGGCGATAGCTTCTTTTTGTTCGTTTGGTCTTTCCGGCTGACGATCAGATGGCAATGCATATTCAGTTCGTTGTCCGATCTGTTTCTATCGAAATGTATCTTGCCGTAGAATTTAATATCTTCCGCCGACAGTCCTTTGTTGAAGTTCCCGGCATATCGGAGGATCACCACTTCACGGATATACCGTTTCATGGCTTCGGCTTGTTCTGCTTCCGTATTGCCCATTGCTTTCAGCTCTTTCTCCGATGGGCTGACATGGATAGCGTAAAACTTGGCATCCGTCTTTAATAGCTGCCCGGTATTGCCGTCTATATCCTTTATCACTTGGGATTTGTATATATTATCGTCCGTCAGGTTAAAAAACCCTTCGGTATAGATTCCCTTCTCCATACGCTCCATATCCTCATGCTCGCAGTAGTTCGCTAACCTCCGGCTACTGCCTGAATTGCTGTATGTACCTTTTGAGGGTGGCGGAAAATCTATGTTCATGGCTTGGGGTACTGCTCGTTTGTTTTTATTCTTACTGGTTATCTATCAGGCTGGTTATTTCTGCTTTCAGGCTCTCTTTCCGTTTTCCGTCCATTACCCCGCAGGTAGCCAGTTCCGAATAGAGTGAGATTAGTTGCAGGAGCTTCTTGGTCTCTTTCTTGTGTACCTGTGAAAGGACGGTAATCTGTTTGCCTTGGTTGTTTATCACCCCTGCATGGCTGGTGAATGTTTCGCTTATCTTTTTCAGCACATTGTCCTGTAATTCCCGGGAGGTGTTCACCTCTTTGGCAACCAGTTCGCATAATTCCTTTACTATCGCTTCAAACCGGACAGCGATCGAATTGCTTGTCCGTATCATCGGGTTTAGCTGTTCTTCTTCATAGTGGCGGATAAAGCGGATAATGTCATCCTGCCGTTTATTTATTTTGGCAAGTTCTGACTTTACCGATTCGGGAGCATCGGCGGGGTTGATATGGGCTTTGTCGATATAGCCGAAAGCCAGCTTTACGACTTCGCCCTTTTTCAGCGAATAGCGTTTGCATATTTTTTCGATTAAACGATTGGTTGCCTCATCTATGGCAATGGTCGTAAATACGATATTTCGATTCTGTTTTGTCATAGTTATAACTATTTTATGACTATTTATGTATTTAACTTGCTTATATAGAATTGCATGTCAATTCGAGTTATAGCAAATGTTATAACAGTTTGATTTTGCAAACTGTTAAAGCCGAAGGCTTTGCCCCGCAGGGCAAGAGGGAAGAACAGGACTTGTCCAGTTCCCTCTTGCTTAATTTCACGAAACGAACAGAGCCGGTAGGCGAAGTAGTTCCGGTGAAATGCGGAGCTGTTAAAAGGAGGCGTAAACTAAAACAAGCCTCCTTCGTTTGCCCTATTCCGCGTTAACCTCACAAGCGGAATCATTTTCATTATTATCATCCTTTTTATCCTCATCTTTGGGCTTGGGATGCTTCTTCTCAAATGCCTGAAAGGTTTGGAAATCCATGTGTGAACGCACAAACTCTCTGACATCTGATGTACGGTAATAGGTCTTATGACCGACCATAAAGAAAGGGAGTTTTTTACTTGAGCGGTATCGTTGCAATGTCCGACAGGACACTTTCAACAGGAAAGCCAAATCCTGATTGTCGAGCAGCTTCTCGTCCGGGTCAAATACTTCGTTTGTGTTAATCAGTGATTTTATATCCTTTCCGATCTCACCGAGTTTCTTGGATAGCTTCTGCATCCATGTTTCGAAATCCTCATTGTTTATATACATGATTTTACATTGTTTTGCTTGTTAAACATTCTTTTCTTCAATCGATTGATGAAGCAAAGGTCGGCAGAACAAAGCAAAAAAATAGGGGTAATGGTACACCCATTGCCCCTAAAATAATTTATATCTAACAGATATTCAGCCTATTATTTTTCTGGTTTTTCTGGTTCTTATACGTTTCTCATCTCAATCTAAGGATGATAATAACCTTTATCCTTGCTCATCTTAACGATTACCCCTTTGATTTTGTCCAGAAACCCGGTTATCTTCTTCGATGTGCGTTTCAATACGGATTCTTCCGTCTTGTAGATGTTCCCGAAGCTGAAATTCAGCATCCGTTCAAACTCCCGGGTGAAGTCGCTGAAACGCATCTCGTTATTATCCATGCGGTATATTGCCCCCTCCATGTTGAATAACCCGGTGATCACTTCCATTATATCTACAAGGTTCACCACTTCGTCATTGAGGTGGAACGGCGATTTATTATTCATGTTAGAGTCGATATTGATAAAGAATTTGGGATTCTCCATCTGGCGATAGACCAGTTCCGTCTCCATATCGAGCAGCGAGAGTATTTTGTCGAGGTAAATGACTTTCAGCTTGCTGTTTTCGGTCGGTTCGGATTCTTCCAACGATTTGAGCGTGTTGAAGTCGATGTAGTTTGTATTCAGTTGCCTGATCAGCTCTTTTTTATCTTTTTCGTGATTGATGCAGTAGAACAGTTCTTCCACGAACTCCATATAGGCGGAAGACATTTCATCTATGATGGACTTATCTACATTGTGGGGATGTTTCAGCAGTTGGTAGATACGTTTATCTGTTAAATTCCAGCTTGACTTATATGCTCTCTCTTTTATCATATAAATATTTTAGCGCACATAAGTACTGTGCATTTTTTCGTTTTTGACTTGCGAGGATTCAGACAATTGAACGACCTCTCTCTTAACGATTTGTTCATAGTCATAATATAATAAAGCGAATATTGATAATCAGACCGAAGTCCTGTTTTATATTGAATGACCGAATACTTGTATCATCCATATCATTGTTGTGAAATATAAGAAATACAAAATAAACAACGGACAATATAGTACATGTCATAATGAATTGGCTAACATTGAGTTTGTGACGAAAACATTATATGCTTCTCCAATATTCAACTATGTTTGGCAATCATTAACACAACAAATCTCGAACTTCTAATAACTAACTATCATTGCGATACTCACTAGGCGATTGTTTGTAGTATTTTCTAAAGATCTGTGAAAAAGAAGACACGTTTTCAAAACCTAAGGTGTAACATATTTCAGACACACTTATAGGTGTATTTTGAAGCATCTCTTTTGCTTTTTCAAGTTTTTTCTCTCGTATCCATTGAGCCGGAGGTATATTATATATCTGTTGAAAATCTCTTTTGAAACTGGATAAACTTCGTCCTGATAAATAGGCTAACTCCAGTATGGTTATCGGGCTTGCATAGTGTTGTTCTACAATTTGTCGAATGTCTGCTCGTACAGGATTTTTTAGCTGCAAAATCTGCCTGAACATATTTTTACTACAATCAGATATGTTATATAGCAATTCCAATATTTTAAGTCGTAACAATCCTTGATTTATCGTTGATGGATTATTAAAATATGGTTTAAGTGATTCGGCAAATGCAATCAAACATTCATTCATCGGGTTTACAGTTGTTTTTATCTCTCCTTCTACATGTCCCAATTTCAAGTTAGCCATTGTTAGAAAATCCTTTAACAGGTCATCTTTAAGAAAAAACATTAGACTGTCATAAATATTGTCGTTCTTTGGATTACCTTGTTTTTTGTATTTAACAAAAGAAGATTTCTTTAAAAATATCATTTCGTTGTTTCCCACGGTATATTTTTGTTTCCCATAAGTGAGTGTTTCCGCTCCTTCCAGCACCAATAACAACAGATGCTCTTCCAGATACATTGTTCCGTGCCCCCCCATGCTATGAATGCACGATTCGACAACTGAAAAGCCGTCAAGTTTCAGTGAAGCCTGACAAAAAGGGTCGGAGGTGAAATCCGATGGAACTTTTAAATACTTTTTCATTCCGTGTTAATACATTTATTCATCGCAAAGTTAATAAAAATGAATGATTTAAAGTACGCTTTACTTTTGGGATAGAGGTTTAACGCTGGCATAACCATCCCATGCAAATACCGCTTCTTCATTTTCATCAGCAAATACATTCTCCACATTACAAATGTAAAGATAATGGTCTCCTGCTTCGATTGTTTCAGACAATGAACAATCAAAGACCAAGCGACTATGTACAGGTACTTGTATAGAACAGTCATTAATACTCTTCATTTCGATATTATATTTTTCCACTTTATCTACATCTCGTCCGGAAGTACTACCGCATTTCATAACAATGTCGGAAAGTTCGGCTCCCGGAACAGCTACTACAACCCGTTTGTTTTTACGTGTTAGTTCGCCACTATATGCCGCTTTCTGCATAGCGAAAGTAATCATTGCGGGATTGAAAGATAAAGGCATCCACCATGAAACAGTTGCCAGATTTGTTTTATTTTCTAATGTTTGGGTACATACAAGCATCACCAGATTAGGTGATGTCAATTTTGTTGCTTTTGCAATAGTAATTGGTTTCATTTTTACTGTATTTAAGACTTGCGTATATTATAGATACAACGTTTGCCATAAGTTCGATAACATCCATTGCAAGATATGCAGATGGCAGGGGTTTTGTCTCCTTTTTCCCATCTGTCCGGCAGATTTGGCTCTCTTATCAATGGACGTGATAAAGAAAAATATTCGATAGAAGATTCTTTTAATATTTTACTCATATTCCAAATGCTACGATGTCCTCCGACTAAAATGACCGGGGTGTCAACAATTTTTTTAAGAGATTTAGCAAAATCAAGGAAATAAGCTTCATTTTTCATCGGTTGAATATTTCTACGCGATGTTCCATTTGCGCTTATCTCAATTGAATCGATCCCATGTATTGACAATTCATGACAAGCTATAAGGGCATCAGGTGGCGTAAGTCCTCCATGCATATAATCGTGAAAATTTATTTTCGTCGTAATGTGGAGTTTCGGACATTTTTCTCGTATCGCAAACAGAATATCAACGAGAATTTTAGCTCTTTTTTCCGGAGAACCTCCATAAGCATCAGTACGGTGATTATAAGCCGGACTTATGAAGCGGTTCAAAAAGAAGCCATGTGCTGCATGAATCTGTACTCCGTCAAATCCCGCTTTTTCAGCTCTGACAGCAGCATTGGAAAATAAGTCTATTATTTTTTGTATGTCATCTTCTTTCAAATCATCCGCCTCCAAAGATTGCATAACACCTTGGGAATCAGCTTTCAAATATTCTCCTAAAACAATTTGTGTAATTATTCGGCAGTCATGCGCTTTTACTTTATCAATCATTTTCCTATAAGTAGGTAGAACATCATCATTCCAAAGCCCCATTGTGCCAGGGAGAGCATGGGGTAAAGCTACATCTGTCAATCCTGTAATAATTACAGCGATCCCTCCGCTGGCAAGTTCTTCGTAGATATTCACTAGCTCGTCATTCAATCCACCATCTTCATTTGCTAAACTTTCCCATGTAGCAGACCTAATTAATCTATTTTTCAATTTCAGATTATTCATTTCTGTTTTATCAAATATTGTTTTCATCTTTGGTGAACATGATGTTAATTTATTATATAATAGGGAGAGCCACAAAACTCGAAGCCGTTAACGTACTCTTTTTGATAAAAAATCTTCTTGTTATTTTCATGATTGCTCTTCTATAATTTTCTTTACCATACTCTGACCGGCATCATAAGCAGCTTTACAATCTAATGGAAATTGCACTCGTCTATGTTCTTTTTTTTCAGATTCATTCCAGCAGCTCGCTTTGTATTTGCTGTAATCGTCAAATTCGCATGTGTTGAAAGCATAAAGTAGTTCTGGTTTGGAGAAAAAGGTATATCCTATATAACGCTCTGTAGCTGCAAGATTGGTTTTATATTTATCCCGAGTCATTTGTTCTTCGGTGATATTCATGGTATAAATTATTGCCGAATAGATTTTTTTTGGAGCAATGCTTGTTTCTCCTTTCTCAAAAGAATGATATTGAAAAAATAACCTTTCTAAAAAGCCTCTTAGCTGTGCTGTTATATCATGGAAATATATGGGTGATGCCAAGACAAAACCGTCAGCATCTGAGATTTTTTCCAGAAGTTCTGTAATATCGTCTTTAACACCGCATTTCCCATAACTTTTTCCAATACGTTTACAAGCAAAGCAACTGACACAACCCTTATAATTGTAATCAAAAAGATGATGAATCTCTGTTTGGACATTCTCAGTGACAGATGCCGAACCTTTGATAAAATGTTCCAACATCGTAGCCGTATTCCACTTCTTGCGAGGACTACCGTTAATTCCTATAATCTTTGTCATTGCATCATTCTTCTGCCGGTTCAATCTTATATATAACAGGGCGAATACCGTCGTTGCAGGCAATAATAGCTGTATTTTCATCTTTTATCCAGCCGCCACCATAAAAGTTTCGTCCTCCATGTGCAAGAGTCATCACATATTCCATCATGGACTTCCATGCGTTATCACAAAGCCCATCCGGCTTCTGCCAACCATCTGAATAGAATACCATCCCTTCTTTTTGATAGTTACAAATACCGAGTCTCGGATTTGCATAAGCCTTCGCCACGTCTTCAAGAAATAATCTTTTTACAACTGTAATTTTTACTTTTTTCATACGAGATATTCTTTCTTTACTAATAAAGTTCTTTACTGATATATTATCGTTTATTGCACTAATTGTTTTATAGGCAAAAGGAACGGCTAATAACCCTGTCCCTGCTAGTATGCATTTTTTTACAAAAATCCTTCTCTGTTTCTCCATAACCAACTAAACATGTATTAATCACAAAAAACATCTACAAGCTATAAAACCACGTTTTATAAGATACATGCTTAGGCAAAGATAGTATTGCATAGTTTATGTCTTTTTAGTAATTGGCTCATTGTTTTGTTTGATATAGTCCAAATTGCAAACAGAAAAAGACCTAATGCCATCATCCTGTAATCTTTAGTGATAACAATTTCTCAACTCCTTCCATATCCTTCATGATAGAGCTATCCAATACCCGAGCGTAGTGTTGTGTCATTTTTGTATCAGAGTGGCCGAGCATTTTTGCCACATTATCCAAGCTAACACCATTAGCGAGGCAAACTGAAGTCGAGAACGAATGTCTGGCGACATGCGAGGAGATATGCTTTGTGATTCCGCATATATCAGCCACTTCTTTGAGGTATGAATTATACTTTTGATTGCTCGGAACAGGGAACAATAATCCGCTTTCACAGCAATCAGGATGATTACTGTATTTTTCTATTAACTTTATCGGTAAAGGGAGCAACGGAATGTTACACATATTGTTTGTTTTCTGACGTGTTTTACGTATCCACATCTTTTCCTCTCTGTCCTTTACCAAATGATCTCGTGATAATTGTTGTACATCGCTGAATGAAAGTCCGCTGAAACAACAAAACAGGAAAACGTCCCTTACTTGTTCAACCCTCTTTACTGTGATTTCTTTTGCAGCGATAGCTTGTATCTCTTCCATTGTTAGAAATTCAGGATGAGTAGCTTCCCGCTTAAACTTGATGAAAACAAAAGGATTCTTCTTTACCCAATCATTTTCCATTGCGATACGAAACATTTTCTTCATGTTCTTTAGTCGGGTGGTCGCTGCATTCTGTGCACATCCTTTCTCTACCTTCAGGAACACTTCAAAATCTTGAATAAAGGCAGGAGTAACTTCACTAAGGTTAATGTCAGAGATGTTATACCGCTTCTTCATGAATTCTCCCAAGTATTTAGCCGTAGTTTCATATCGCTGCACTGTCTTGGCTACGAAATCTTTTCCGATGAGTTGGCGGCATTGGGTATTGTGCTCTGCGAACAACTGTAACAAGGTCTTCTTGCTTTCGTCATTACCATTATATATATCCTTTATTCTATCGGCAGTGATCTTCTTGCCATTTTCCTCCAATTCGCGATGGATTTGATATAGCCTTACCTTAATTGAAGTAATATAACTATTCAATTCCTCTACCATACGTCCATGACCTTTGACGCATTCTTTAGCCTGATTCCACTGACTTACGGGAACACTACGTTTAATCTGAATTTCACACGTCCTGCCATCTACCGTAATGCGTAAGCAAATAGGCGTTTCTCCGTTTTTTAGTAACTTGTTCTTTCTGATAAAGAACAAAATACTGAAAGTTCTTCTTCTCATTTTACATCGTTTTTTAGTGATACAAAGTTATTTTATATCCTTCAAAAACACACTATGCAAAACGCTGCTATTCAGAGAGAAAGAGTCTAAATCGTGGGAGTTTTTTTAGAATTCCAATCTCCCACGATTTGCCCATGAGAAGACCGCATTATTCTACATTTTCTTGCTACTGCCCACAAAAAAGAAATCCCTGATACCTCATGGATATCAGGGATTTACATTGAATTTCTTATTTCTTTGGCTTCTCTTGTAATCCGCCTGGTGATTCGCCTGGGGCTCGAACCCAGGACCCCATCCTTAAAAGGGATGTGCTCTA
>CAZURM010000042.1:12341-16586 GCA_964622945.1 uncultured Proteiniphilum sp. | reverse complement strand
AGAGAGTCATGGAACACAATTACAGAGCCATCACGTGTATATTGTTTTACGTTTTCAAATACCTGTTCTGGGTTCATATACTTACTGTAGTCTCGTGTAACCACATCCCACATTATAATTTTATAGCCACTTTGTTTTAATAGTCTAGGTTGAGGAAAAATCATGTGTCCATGAGGTGGACGAAATAGATTTGATTTTATAAGTTCATCTGCTTCGAGTGTATCCCTAAGAAACTTTTTTGGAGTGTTTAGCCAGCCTTGCATATGATGAAATGTGTGATTGCCTGTTTTATGACCTTGGTCAAGCAGCTGATCGTAAATATATCTGTATTTACGTACATTATCACCTACGCAGAAAAAAGTTGCCTTTACATTATACTTGCTTAAAACATTCAAAACCCATGGTGTAATTTCTGGAATTGGACCGTCATCAAAAGTCAGATACACAGTTTTTTGATCTGGAACTTTTAAGCGCCAAACAGATTGGGGATATAGTATTCTATAAAGTAATGGTGGTTGTTCAATTAACATATGCTGAACGTTTGTTTAACACAAAAATATACAAGCATTATATCACTACATTGCCTGAATTATTTTTTTTAAATTTATTGTGATGAAGAACCATACTGATCAAGCAAATCTGGGTTAAACTGTTGCATCAATCCCATAGCTCTTTGCATTATTGTTTCTTCTTCAGCCTGACGGATAGTATCATCAGCAGGAGCAGAATAATATCCACGTACAGCGCTGTCGGTTATCTCTCTCAAAATAGTATCACCTAAATAAGGAATGCCCTTCATATAAAATGTTTGAGCGTTTTGTAGCAAATCATCTATTAATAATAGGTACTTTTCATTATCATATTGTTGATATATATTTTTAGTGAGCATCAGTGGACTGATGTTATTATAAATAATATCAGTCATTGAATTTGATATCTGTAAAGGTTTTAACCTTCCAAACCAGTTTAGATTAGCCTCTATTCTACTATGAATATCAGAGATTAGTGACTCTGCTTTCTCATCTTCGCCAAGCCTATAATATGCTCTTGCAAACAATAGTCCATCTGTGCCATAAGATACAGCACTCTCGGGAATCATAGAAGTAATCTTATCGAGAGCTATAAGAGCCTTTTCATTTTCACCGGCATCAATAAGTGCATCAATGAGCTGTGTGAAATAAAGTCTAAAAGTAGAAAGCATTCTTCTGCTGGTTTGATCCATATAAATATCAGTATCATATTCCAAACCTCCCCATCTAAACTTATTTACCATATTGTCAAAAGCAACATCAATATTTACTCCGTTATTTAAAGGGTTACCCGGAACCACCTGATAAGTGAGACCGTTGAGAGAAAAATTATTCTCTTGTAAATTTAGATATAAAGAAGGTGTAATTGTGGTTGCGAAATGAAGTGGACGTTCCCAATTATCATCATTAATATTGGTGAGTAGTTCCATTTGCATAATCTCGTGACGGTATACAGCCTGTTTGCCGGCAAGGCTCACAACCATCTTATCAGTTGGTTCAGCCGCCAAAGCATCCCAGTCAACTGCATCTTTATCAATATTTAGAACAAGAACATCACCAGTAACAACTGAAGTATTACCAGTATTAAAAGGATTTAAAGGGCGTGAATTTACACCTGTACGTAAATTTTCCATTGTTTGTTTCAGTGAAACAGTATCCCTGAAGGCATTCATATCGTAATAGTTTCCGTATGTGATAGGTGAAATCTCGCTCTGTCGAAGTACAGATTCTATTTCCTCTTTTGAAATCACAAAAGCCGCACTTCCATCATCTCCAGAGTATTTTGGTCTTGACCATTTAATAGGAAGCGGCTCAGACTCATAAGCAGGTCTGATGAGCTGATCAATATACCATCCTGTTTGTAGGAAGCTAAGATTGGTTACCCTTACATCTGTTCTGAATCCTTCTGTTTCTTGTATATACCATAACGGATAAGTATCATTATCACCATTAGTAAATAGTATAGCATTTTCTCCTACACTGCTCAGAAAGTTTATTCCGGTATCGCGTGCGAGAGTTCTTCCTGAACGATCATGGTCATCCCAGTTCTCTGAAGCCATCTGAAAGGGTACAAAAAGGCAGGCAGCAGAAGTAATTGCGGTAGCAACTTTGGTGTTTTTAATATATTTCCTAAGGAAATAAGATATTCCTGCTACACCCATACCTACCCATATTGAAAAGGCATAGAAAGATCCTGCATATGCGTAATCTCTCTCTCTAGGCTCCATGAACGTTTGATTCAGATAAAGTATTATAGCGAGTCCCGTCATAAAGAACAGGAGAAAAACAACTATAAAATTCTGTAATCCTTTCTCTTTTAACCTTAATTGATATAGGATACCAACAATACCTAATATTAGGGGTAACATAAAATATTTGTTTCTTCCCTTATTATTCACAATATCAGGCGCTATATCATCCTGAGGTCCTAGTCCCAAAACATGCTCATCAATAAATGAAATACCTGTAATCCAGTTACCTGATGTAATTCCTCCATCAGATTGAATATCGTTTTGTCTTCCTGAAAAATTCCACATGAAGTACCGCCAATACATAAAATTGAACTGGTAGCCAAACATATATTTTATATTCTGCCAAAATGTAGGCTTACTGTTTCTATCAATTACGTCACCCCATCTCTCATAGCCCATTATATGATTTTGAAAAGAAGGATTGTTTGGGTTTGAATGCATCCTTGGAAAGAGCATTGTATTGGTATATTTATAATTGGGAGAGATAACCTTTTCATACCTGTCTTTTTCTTCTGGATTTTCCTTTATCACTTGCTTGTAGCTTGTTTTCTCTCCTTCAATTACTGCCGTACCATCGGCATTTCTTGCAATCCTGGAAGCGTAGGTTGTTCCATAAAGCAGAGGTGTTTGTCCATACTGCTCACGATTCAAGTAACTGCCCAATGAGAATATGTCTTCAGGTGAATTTAAGTCGAGTGGTGGGTTGGCACTTGACCTGATTGGAATAATTGTGTAAGCTGAAAAACCTACAAGTATCACCATAATACAAGAAACAGATAGGTTAATAAACCTCATGTTTATTATCTTGGATTTAAATATAAAGTAAGCACCCGCTACTATAAGAGCAACCCAAAGCCATGGACTATCACTGATAAATAGTACACCTGTTAACGCAAGAGTAAATAATAGTGCAGTTCGTGCCCCTTTTTCATTTCTCTTAGGTGATATTGTATGATAAAGTCCCACTACTATTGAAGCAACCAGCACCAGCAGATAAAAGAATACTCCTGAATTATATGACAAGCCTAATGTGTTTACAAATAGGAGTTCAAACCATCCACCTACTTTAGTGAAGCCGGGTATAATACCCCACATAAGAACAATTATTAGTCCAAACGAAACTAAAAGTGCTTTTAGAGCACCTATCCAATCCGACTTATCTGTTTTTTTGAAATAGTATACCATTACTATTGCAGGTATACAAAGTAGATTGAGTAAGTGAACACCGATGGAGAGCCCCATTACATATGCAATAAGCACAAGCCATTTGTCTGAATGCGGTTTTTCAGCATTATCTTCCCATTTAAGAACTAACCAAAAAACAAGTGCAGTTAGCATAGATGAAAAGGCATATACTTCACCTTCAACAGCAGAAAACCAAAATGTGTCTGAAAATGTGTAAACAAGTGCACCAACAACCCCACTACCAATTATAGCAATAATTTGGCCTAAGTTTAACACATCATTATTTACTTTAAGCAATAACTTCCTCACTAAGTGGGTTATGGTCCAGAAAAGGAGGAGAATGGTGAATGCGCTCATAAGAGCTGACATTATATTTATCATCATAGCCACCTGCGAAGTATCTCTGGCAAGTTGAGTGAAAAAGTTACCAACAAGCATAAAAAAAGGAGCACCCGGCGGATGTCCCACTTCCAATTTGTATGCTGATGTTATAAATTCTCCACAATCCCAGAAACTGGCTGTTGGTTCTATTGTAAGTAGGTACACAGTAGCAGCAATTGCAAACACCACCCACCCAGAAATGTTATTGATTAGTTTGTATTTAGACATATTTGTTAGTATTTGATTCATGACATCAGTCTGAATCCTACTGATCTTGTGTAAATCCAGAGCAAAGATACTTAAATCTATTAATTCGATTGTCTGTTTTGATAGGTTTTTGTATTAGTCTTATTAAAAAAGGTAAAATACAAGATTCCTGTTAACCTCCTATCTCGCTC
>CAZURM010000042.1:0-12241 GCA_964622945.1 uncultured Proteiniphilum sp. | reverse complement strand
AACATGTTTTGCATCAATACCCAATAGTACAGCAAGTTAGGTGGATTTATACTTATTAATGCAAATGGACAATATGAAAAAAGCCATTCGATAATTTGGAGTTGAATTAATAAAAAGTTTACTTTGGAATCGATTGAGGAAAAAAATCTGTAATCAAAAAGTTGGATAAGTAACAGTTTTAAATCAATGCAGGTAACATTAGTAATTTTGAAACCTTCGGCTTTACAGCGCGGAATACTTGGAGAAGTAATTTCTCGGTTTGAAAAGAAGGGACTACAAATTGTGGGAATGAAAATGACAAACCTGACTGATGAAGTGCTGCAGATACACTATTCACATTTAGTAGACAAGCCTTTTTTTGGTAGAATAAAAAAATCGATGCAGGAAAGCCCTGTAGTTGTTATGGCGCTTAAAGGAGTCGACGCAGTGAATGTTGTAAGAAAAATTACTGGTGTGACAAATGGTAGAGAAGCTCTGCCGGGCACTATTAGAGGTGATTTTAGTATGAGTGTACAGGAAAATATAGTTCATACATCTGATTCTGTTGAAACTGCTCAATCTGAGTTAGCACGCTTTTTTTCCACAGATGAAATCTTTAATTATACGCAATCGGCAGTTCAGTACATTTATGCTTCCGATGAATTTTAATTGCAATAGTTTTATAAATACTTATATGAAATTTGATATAAAATCAAGTGTCAATGGAGATATATAAATCGTTTTCAAAAGTTAGAGTTTTAGTATTGGCAACCTTAGTATTTGTTTCTTTAAATTCTTTTTCACAAAATAATGAAGAAACAACAGATAATAGCCGATCAGAAGTGAAATTTAAGCAACTACACAGCTCAAATTTAAATGAACAGTCAGGACTTTTTACAGATGGCCTTAGACTTAGACTTGATTTGTCGGTCTTGGATGTGGTAGAAGAGCAAAGAGAGGAATTTGATCCTAGTGCTATACCCGCCGACGACTTATACGAGGGAATGTGGGAAAACAGATATGTTAATATGTATGGCAGTCTGAAAAATGCCCCAGATACATTTATAGTAGATCTTGACAATTTTACGATGCCTGCTAACGGACACATGACTTCCAACTTCGGAAGTAGAGGTAGCCGTCGCTATCATTATGGAATTGACATTAAAGCACAGACGGGTGACACAATTTACGCTGCATTTGATGGCAAGATCAGAGTAAAACGCTATGAGGCAAGCGGTTATGGATATTATTTGGTTGTCAGGCACATAAATGGACTTGAAACAGTCTATGGTCATCTATCTAAGTTTTTAGTTGATGAGAACGAATTTGTTTTGTCCGGACAGCCTATAGGACTTGCAGGTAATACAGGACGTTCGTTTGGTTCGCATCTTCATTTTGAAACACGTTTTTTAGGCAAACCTATTAATCCTAATTTTATTATAGATTTTCCTAGTAAGACTGTTCATCAGGATGAATATTTGGTTACAAATTCAAGTTATAACAAAACTAATGCCAGCAGTACAGCGGTTATAAAAACCGCCGCTGATAGTGACAAGAATAGAGAACCAGCTAATGATACTAATAAGTTTGTATCGGGTGAGGTTCAGTATCATAGAATTCAATCAGGAGATACTTTAAGTGCTATATCTAAACGCTATGGTGTAAGTATAAGCACTTTATGCACTCTTAACAATATGACTACAAATACAACATTGCGAATAGGTAGATCGATACGTATTTCATAAGAAAATAAGATATTACTTAAGTCTGAAAAAAGGTACAGTATAGCATACATGTACCTTTTTTTGTTTACCTTTGTTAGGTTGTTTTACGTTAAAAATAAAATAAAGAAATTTGATGAATATTACTAAAAAGCAGTTCGATGAAGTAACAGCAATATGTCGCGATATTTTCAAACGCAAATTGCAAGATTACGGAGCTTCGTGGCGTATTTTACGACCAACATCAGTTACCGATCAAATATTTATCAAAGCAAACCGTATCCGAACATTGGAAATAAAAAAGGATAAAATGGTCGATGAGGGGATATTCCCTGAATTTATAGCTATAGTGAACTATGGGATAATAGGACTGATACAATTAGATCTGAAGTACGCTGAGACGGTAGATATTACTAATGAGAAAGCTTTGGATCTTTATGATGAATTTCTTAATAACACGAAGCAACTTATGTATGCGAAGAATCACGACTATGATGAAGCTTGGAGGAGTATGCGTGTAAGTTCTTATACAGATCTAATCCTTATGAAAATTTATCGTACAAAAGAGATTGAAGAAAAAGACGGACATACTCTTATATCTGAAGGAGTTGATGCAAATTATATGGATATGATCAATTATGCTATTTTTGGATTAATCAAACTACATTATCCGCAAGATGACTTAAACAATAATAAAAAAGTAGAGTTAACCGAACAGAAATAATTTGTAATCAAAAAAACAGTATTTTAATCAAATGAAACAGCATATTACTTTTGAAAAAATAATAGTTGAACTGTCTCGTATAATAGTCGGTGCAACATTTATGTTTTCAGGCTTTGTGAAGGCTGTTGACCCTTTTGGTTTTACATATAAAATACAGGATTATCTTATAGCGTTTAATCTAACAGAATTTTTTTCATTTGCATTACCTGTAGCTGTCTTAATGGTGGTTGCTGAATTTGCTCTTGGAGTATTGCTTCTTCTTGGAATATACAGAAAAACAACTACACGTTTGATAGGCTTGTTCATGTTGTTTTTTACACCACTAACTCTTTGGATTGCATTAACCAACCCTGTAGAAGATTGTGGATGTTTTGGTGATGCACTGATTATAAGTAACTGGCAAACATTTTATAAGAATATTATTTTACTTGCCGGAACGATTTTATTGGTTATAAAATGGAAGAAGATAACACCTCTGTTTTCAACAGAGATTAAAAATCTTACGGCTCTATTCGTAGTTGTATTTGGTATATTGTTTTCTTTATATAATGTTATCTTACTACCAGTGTTAGATTTTCGGCCTTATAAAATAGGAGCCAGTATTCAGGACGGAATGTATGTAGATCTTGAAAAAGCAGATGTATACGAATCTATTTTTATTTATAGTAAGGATGGGGTAGAAAAGGAATTTGATGAAGAGAACTTTCCTTGGGATGATTCAACATGGGTGTTCGTTGATATGAAAACACGTCTTGTGAAAAAGGGAGAAAAGCCTGCCATTGAGGATTTTGCTGTTGAAGCATTGTATCAGGATGTAACAGGTTCATGGAATATTGGTGGAGATATCACTGACTTGGTTTTATCTGATACATCATATACATTCTTAATGGTTTCGTTTTCGCTTGAAAAAATGAATTCTAAACATTTGGATAAATTCAAAGATATTATGATGTTTGCTAAAGATAATGAATATCCTTTTTATCATCTTACTGCTTCTTCTACAGATGGGGTAAAAGAGTGGGAAGCTCATCATAACACAGGTGTTCAGTTTGCTCATATGGATGAAAGAACATTGAAAACGATGGTTCGATCTAATCCGGGACTAATGTTAATAAAAGAGGGGGTAGTTATTAATAAATGGGATGATAGTAAAGTGCCTTCTTCTGAGAAAATAATAACCCAAGATCCAAAGAAGAGGAAAAATACAGAGTTTTTATTTACAATACTACTCTTTTTGGCACCTTTAACGCTTCTTATATTGACTGACAGAGTAGTGGCTAACAGAAAAAATAATTGAACTTAATAACAAATTAATTATATTATAGACATGAGAAAGAATATTGTAGCAGGAAACTGGAAAATGAACAAAAGCCTTCAGGAAGGTATTCAGTTGGCTAAAGAGTTGAATGAAGCCTTGAAAGGGAAGTCATTAAATTGTGACGTGATTGTAGGAACACCATTTATTCATCTTGCAAGTGTAGCAGAGAGCGTTGATACAAATAAGATAGGTGTTGCAGCACAGAATTGTGCTGATAAAGAATCAGGTGCGTATACAGGAGAAGTTTCTGCCGAAATGGTGGCATCTACAGGTGCTAAGTATGTTATTTTAGGTCATAGTGAACGTCGTGCATATTATAACGAGACTGCGGAAACACTTAAAGAAAAAGTGTTGCTGGCACTAAAAAATAATCTGACTCCAATATTTTGTATTGGTGAGGTCTTGGAAGAAAGAGAATCTGAAAAACATTTTGAAGTAGTGAAATCTCAAATCGAAGCATCACTTTTTGATCTATCATCGGATGATTTCAGTAAAATTGTATTAGCATATGAGCCGGTATGGGCAATTGGAACAGGGAAAACTGCAACACCTGAACAGGCTCAAGAAATGCATGCATTCATACGCAAAACGCTTGCAGAAAAATATGGTAGTGAAATTGCTGACAATACTTCAATTCTTTATGGAGGTAGTGCAAATGCAAGTAATGCCAAAGAACTTTTTTCAAATCCTGATGTTGATGGGGGATTGATTGGAGGGGCTTCATTAAGCGTAGATAAATTCATGCCAATAATCGAGGCGTTTTAACACTTAAACAGGTTTTTACCACATATTTTACCACAGATTCGATAGCGAGTCTGTGGTATTTATATATCTTTGTGTCAAGTTTGATATTAAAGTATGAAATATTTTCAAAGTCATATAATTCTTTTGCTTACTGTACTGTCATTGAATATGGTTGTTAATGCTCAGACATCATTGCAGAAAAATGAGATTCTTAAAGAACTGAACAGAACTGTTCAAGGTAGGGGAGACGTTACAGTTTACGAGGATGAGAGTATTGCTAATGTACTTGGTCGCCCTGTAGGACCACCAAGAACAGTTTATACAACTGCTGATGGTTCTATGCAATATTACAAGATGAGAGGGTTTAAGATTCAAGCATTTTCTGGTAATGATCAACGAACTTCTAGAGATGAAGCTAATACCAAGGAGAGCCTTATCAACAAATCTTATCCGAACTTAGAGACAGTTGTGCTGTTTGAATCACCTTTCTGGAGGTTGAGAGTAGGTAATTATGAGACACGTAGTGAAGCAGAAGAGGCAATGGAGGAATTAAGAAAGGCATTTCCTTCATTTGGTAGAGAAATGTATATAGTGGCAGATGAGGTGAATATTCCAATTAATTGACCTCACAAAAAATAAATAAATGTCAAATAAAGAATTAGAAGATAATAGATTCCTGATATCGGGTCATATGAAAGAGATCCTATCATTATTGGGTGAGGACGCAGGACGTGAAGGGCTTATTAAAACACCTGATCGTGTTGCTAAAGCGATGCAATTTATGACTAAAGGTTACTGGCAGAATCCTGAAGAGATACTTCGTTCTGCACAGTTTAAAGAAAATTATCGACAAATGGTTATAGTTAAGGATATCGATCTTTTTTCTCTTTGTGAACATCATTTATTACCTTTTTTTGGTAAAGCACATATAGCATATATTCCTGATGGGTTTGTTACAGGACTTAGTAAAATTGCACGTGTTGTAGATGTATTTGCACGAAGATTGCAGATACAGGAGAGACTCACCACTCAGATAAAGGATTGTATACAGAATACACTAAATCCAATGGGAGTTATGGTCGTTATAGAAGCACAACATATGTGTATGCAGATGCGTGGTGTAGAGAAACAAAATTCAATCACTACAACATCAGATTTTACAGGAATCTTTCGTGAACAGAAAACTAGGGAAGAATTTATTAATCTTATAAAGAAGTAATTGGCTTAAATATCTTTTAAAGATATTAAGCTTTCTTCGTTGACCTTTTACGTTCAGTTTCGTCAAGAATAATTTTTCTTATTCGCATATGTTTGGGGGTTACCTCTACATATTCATCACTTTTTATGTACTCAAGAGCTTCTTCAAGGCTGAAAATTATTGGCGGTGCTAATTGAGCTTTGTCATCTGTGCCTGATGCACGTACGTTGCTATGCTTTTTGGATTTGGTTACATTAACCACTAGATCACCTTCTTTATTATGTTCACCTACTACTTGTCCGGCATAAACATCTGTTTGAGGATGAATGAAGAAATGTCCTCTGTCTTGTAATTTATCAAGTGCATAGGAATAAGCATTACCTGATTCACCTGAAATAATTGAACCATTCTGTCTTTTATCTATATCGCCTTTCCAAGGCTGAAATTCAAGAAAACGATGTGCCATAACTGCTTCGCCGGCAGATAGGGTTAAAGCAATATTGTTTAGACCTATTATACCTCTTGAGGGTATGATAAATTCCATATGCATACGATCGCCTTTTCTTTCCATAGAATGAAGCTCACCTTTTCGACGTGTTATCACATCAATTATTTTACTTGAAGACTCTTCTGGAAGGTTGATGGTTAGCTGTTCGACGGGTTCATGTTTCTCTCCATCAACCTCTTTAATGATTACTTGAGGTTGACCTACTTGTAATTCATATCCTTCACGACGCATTGTTTCAATAAGAACAGAGAGGTGTAATATCCCACGACCGTAGACTATCCAAGAGTCGGAACTGTCGGTCTCTACCACTTGCAAAGCCAAATTCTTATCAAGTTCACGCATTAAACGTTCGTATATATGTCTGGAAGTAACATATTTACCGTCTTTACCAAAAAAGGGAGAGTTATTTATTGTGAACAGCATAGACATAGTTGGTTCGTCAATAGCGATAGGGTCTAGAGGCTCAGGATTATCAATATCAGTAATTGAATCACCTATTTCAAAGCCATCAACACCTATCAATGCACAAATATCTCCAGAACTAACCTCATCAACTTTTGTTCGACCTAAACCTTCAAACACATCAAGTTCTTTTATTCGAATCTTTTTTATACTCCCATCGCGTTTGCAAAGTGCATAATCTTTGTTGTTTTGTATCGTACCTCTATGTACACGTCCTACTGCAATTCGTCCTACGTAATTAGAATAGTCGAGTGAAGTTATCAGCATCTGTGGTGCTCCCTCAAGAATTTTAGGGGCAGGTATATATTTTACAATTGCATTTAGTAATGGAATAATATCTTTTGAAGGCTCTTTCCAATCCTTTGACATCCACCCTTGTTTTGCAGATCCGTAAATAGTAGGGAAGTCAAGTTGTTCTTCACTAGCTTCAAGGCTAAACATAAGATCAAAGACCTCTTCTTGTACTTCCTCAGGTCTGCAGTTTGGTTTGTCAACTTTGTTTATAACTAGTATAGGCTTCAGACCTATTTCTAGAGCTTTTTGCAGTACAAATCTCGTTTGTGGCATAGGTCCCTCAAAAGCATCTACTATTAGCAAGCAACCGTCAGCCATATTTAATACTCGTTCTACTTCACCTCCAAAATCGGCGTGTCCCGGAGTATCAATTATATTAATCTTAGTATCTCCATATTTTATCGACACATTTTTAGAAAGTATAGTTATACCTCGCTCACGCTCAAGCTCATTATTGTCGAGAATAAGTTCATTGGTTTGTTGGTTGTCCCTGAAAAGGAGTCCCGCGAGTAGCATTTTATCAACTAGTGTAGTCTTACCATGATCAACGTGTGCGATGATGGCTATATTTCGTATATTATCCATGAAAACAATCTTTTGGGTTGCAAAGATACGATTTTCCAACGAGAATCTGTTTTATCTTTATATAATATGGAATAAAAGTGTAATTTAATTATATAGATATTATTTATACATTATGATTTTTTAATAATCGCAGGCTATGATATCTTTGCATCGTTTACAAATATTAAAAAGTTAATTTATATGGAACCTATTATTAATTCAAGAATTCCTGAGTTTAAAGTACAAGCATATCATAATGGTGAGTTTAAGACGATAACAGATAAAGATGTTTTGGGAAAGTGGTCGGTGTTTTTCTTTTATCCGGCAGATTTCACTTTTGTATGTCCTACTGAATTAGTGGATGTTGCAGAAAAATATGAATATCTACAATCAATTGGAGTTGAAGTATACTCTGTTAGTACAGATTCTCATTTTACTCATAAAGCTTGGCATGATACTTCAGAAAGTATAAATAAGATCACTTATCCTATGTTAGCAGACCATACAGGTGAGCTAAGCCGTGCATTTGGGGTACTTAATGAAGAAGATTATACAGCCTATAGAGGTACATTTGTTGCCAATCCTGATGGTTTAGTAAAAGTACTTGAGGTTAATGATGGACCAATCGGGCGAAATGCCACAGAGCTTGTTCGCAAAATTGAAGCAGCTCAGTTTGTCGATGAACACGAAGATGAAGTTTGCCCTGCAAATTGGGAAAAAGGAAAAGAGACACTCAAACCGAGTATTGACTTGGTAGGAAAGATTTAAGTAAAGTTTTAATTCAAACCTTCTGATTTATATTATATGGTAATACCATGAATATTACAGAAGGTTTTTTATATAAATAGGAATAAAATTATTATGCTCGACATTTCATTAAAAGAACAGGTAAAATCAATTTTTGCAAATTTAGAATCAGAGTATCAATTTGATATATATGCTTCAAAAACGCACGACAGCTATAACGAGCTGGTAGAGCTCTTAAACGATGTAGTTTCATGTTCACCTAAACTATCACTAAAAATAAATGATGGAGATGCAATTTCTTTTAATTTGATAAAGGATAATAAGAAAACGGGCATCGTTTTTAGAGGTATACCCAACGGTCATGAATTCACATCACTTTTATTGGCCGTACTTAACAGCGATGGTAAAGGGAAAAACCAGCCTGATGAGTTTATAAGAAAAAGAATTGAATCTCTTAAGGGTAATATTAAACTAACAACATATGTTTCTCTAACATGCACAAATTGTCCTGATGTTGTACAGATACTGAATCTTATGGCTATCATAAACCCAAATATAACACATGAGATGGTTGATGGAGCTATATTCAAGCAAGAAATAGAGTCACTCAGAATTCAGGCCGTTCCAGCTGTATATGCTGACGGAGAACTTATTCATGTAGGAAGAGGGGAATTTAGTACTATTATTTCTAAGTTAGAAGATAAATATGGAGCAGAGGTTATTATCCCTAAAAATGAAGATGCCAGAAGATTTGATGTTGTGGTGATTGGCGGAGGACCTGCAGGTGTGTCATCTGCAATATATTCAGCACGTAAGGGGCTAAACGTGGCTGTTTTGGCAGAAACTGTAGGAGGTCAGGTGAAGGAAACAATGGGTATAGAAAATCTTATTTCAGTGCCCCAAACAACAGGTGAAAAACTTGCTGCAGAGCTTAGAAAACACATGGAAGAATATCCTATTTCAATTTTTGAACATAGGATGGTTGAAAGAGTTGAATTAAATAGAAAAGATAAAATTATTCAGGTAAGAGGTGGAGAAAAATTTGTTACAGAATCACTTATTATTGCAACAGGAGCAAACTGGAAAAAACTTAATGTTCCAGGTGAATCTAACCACATTGGTAAAGGCGTTGCTTTTTGTGTTCACTGTGATGGTCCCTTTTACAAAGATAAGCATGTAGCTGTAATTGGTGGTGGAAATTCAGGTTTAGAGGCAGCTATCGACTTAGCAGCGATCTGTTCGAAAGTTACTGTTTTTGAGTTTCTTGGTGAGCTGAAAGCTGATAGAGTTTTGCAGGAGAAGGTTGCTAAACTCTCAAATGTGGAGGTGTTTTTGAGTTCCCAAACAACAGAGATTATTGGTGATAGCGAGAATGTTAATGGTCTGAAAATAAAAGATCGTAAAACAAATCAAGAGCGAGTAGTTGATGTTGATGGTGTATTTATTCAGATTGGTTTGGCTCCCAATAGTTCGGTTTTTAAAGATCTTGTGAAGATAAGTAAATATGGTGAAATCGAGATAGATACCCATGGTCGTACAAATGTTCCAGGTATCTATGCTGCAGGCGATGTTACAACCGTTCCCTACAAGCAGATAATTATATCTATGGGAGATGGTGCCAAAGCGGCACTTACTGCTTTTGAAGATAAAATTCGTGGTATAGTGTCTTAAAAGCTTGTTTTCATTATAAATGAAATCAGAAATTTTATGTAAGTTTGCAATATCAATACATCAAATTTATTTCAGAGAAAATAGTTATATGAAACTACGTAAAATTCACACGGTTTTAGCTGTATTTTTAACAATTTGTTTTACCACACTATCTACATTTACAGTTAATGCACAGAACCCTCCGATATCAGCAAGTGATAGAGTGTATGAAAATCCCGATATAGTACCAATGTATACTGGTGGAACACCTGAGATGCATCGTTTTATATCGAACACAATGAGTTACCCGGCAGATGCAGTTGAACGCAATGCTCAAGGATTAGTTGTTTATACTTTTGTTGTTGAAAAGGATGGAACACTTTCGGATTTCAATATGATACATAGTGCAGACCCACTACTGAATGAAGAGGCATTACGTATACTTAAGAATATGCCACCATGGCGTCCCGCGCGTCATAACGGAGAAATTGTTAGATCTGAAACATATGTACCAATGTATTTTAGACTTAACAGGAATGTTCAATATTCTACAACTCCGTCAAGCTCAGCAACTGCTCGGGTTTATGCAAAGACTGACCCTTCCGTTATAGAGAATAATGAAATTTATACGATAGTGGATAAAATGCCTGTGTATGAATATGGGGAAAGAGAACTTACCAATTTCATTTCGTATAACATGCGTTATCCTAAAGAGGCGTTGCAGGAAGGAATAGAAGGACGAATTTTGTGCTCTTTTATTGTAGAGCAAGATGGCTCTATTTCTAATATTGAAGTGGTAAGTGGCATAAATGAAGACTTAAACAATGAGGCTATACGTGTGCTTGGATTGATGCCTAAATGGATTCCGGGTGAAAATAATGGTGAAAAAGTGAATGTTAAATGTCTTCTACCAATTGATTTCACTATTGATGAAGAGCCTATTCCACCACTAGCTATAGCTGAATAATGTAAAATCAAATTGTCGTACCCCTTCATATGTGTTGATAAACAATTTGAAGGGTACTGATATTTCTGATGACTCTCGAAGGCTGTTTAGAAAGAACGAAGCATACATAGTTTGCGGGTACCCTTGTGGATCGTTGTTTTCTGAATGAGCCAAATAAAGATTGATCTCACTAGATTGTGAGTCTCTGAAAAGCGCAATACTGTGAGAAATATTATTATAATCTATTTCAAGAATAAGGTTTAGATAGTTATTCTCAACCCATACACTTATTATTTTTAAGGGATCGCTTATATATTTTTCAGGAAAACCTTCAGTAAGTATTTCTCCTGTATAAACAGAAGAAATACGCATTATTTTTACTGAATTTTCATTCAAAAACGACCAAAATATAATTACTCTGTCACCCTCATTACCAGAAAAATTATCAACCTCCATGGGGATTAAAATTCTTCCATCATCAAGTTTAAAATGGTAAGTGTCTCCTTGCTTAAGTACAGTAGCAAATTCTGCAAAAAAATCGTCTATTCTTTTCGGTTCTTTATCACAACTCTGAAAAAGAGATATAGTTATTAAAACTGAAAGTATGAATATAAGATCTTTCATTAAATACTATTTATTGTTTAAATGATTTTTCACTGTATTGCCATACATCTCAATCATTTTTTGACGTAAAAACTCTTCATCCTTCTGAGGGATATCTATCTTATCAATTTGCAAATTAATATAATCGATAAAGTTTTTCTTATCCTCACTACTGTATTCACAAGCAAATTTATGTGAATCGGTCATCAAATCATAAGCAATATAATTGATAGAGAAAAAAGAGTAGTTTTTAAAAATCTCTTTATCAATAACTTCTGCCACCTTGTCGAGAATTTCATTCCTTCCTGTTTCCACAGGTATATTGCTGATAATAGGGTTTATACATTCACTGAATCTGAAGTGCACTCTCCCTTTGAATCCTTGTATTCCGGTAACCATATTTTCAATATCGTCAGCCTTACTTTTCTTATATTCTGGATTATCACGTTTCAGTTGATACTCTTTTGCTTTAAGAAAATCGCAAGGGTCGTACTCATAAGATATTGATAGTGGGACTATATTGAGCTGCTTTAATGTCAATAATGGGTCTGAACTATCGTGAAGTGTTAACATTTTCAGCAAACTAGTTTGTGTTTTGTCGTCAGAATCCTTTGCACGCCCCTCACGCTGAGCGATCCATATCGATTGACTTCTGTTTCTTATACTGTTATGTATGTAGTCTGATAGTTGTTTTGAAACAATCAACATCTGCCTCATTGAAACTCCACGTTTCACTATAAAACTTTTATTCAAACGAACCAGTTTTTCAATCCAAGGATAGAT
>CAZURM010000041.1:0-17593 GCA_964622945.1 uncultured Proteiniphilum sp. | reverse complement strand
ATCCTTAGTAAAGTTCCTAATTCCTTCTGCTAATTTTTCAGTAGCCATTGCATCTTCATTCATCATCCATCTAAAGCTTTTTTCATCAAGACTGATTTTTTCTAAATCAGACTGTTTAGCGTCTTCTTCTTTTAATTTCTTTTCCAAAACACCTTTAGTTTCTTCAAGCCCCTTGAGAAATTTTGGAGCTATTGTAAGTAGTTCACATCCTGCTAATTCAGTTATTTCACCTATATTACGAAAGCTAGCACCCATAACCTGCGTTTTGTAGCCAAATTTTTTATAATAATTGAAAATATTTTTCACAGACAATACACCCGGATCTTCAGCTGATTCAATTTCACTTACTCCCCTTTCTTTCTTATGCCAGTCTAAAATTCTACCTACGAATGGGGATATCAGTCTAACTTCTGATTCGGCACATGCAACAGCCTGAGCAAATGAGAATAGTAGAGTAAGATTACAATGAATACCCTCTTTTTCCAATTCTTCAGCTGCTTTAATACCCTCCCAAGTTGATGCAAGTTTTATTAAAACACGTTCACGTGAAATACCTGATGATTCGTAAAGATTAATCAATTCTTTTGCTTTTTTTATCGACCCTTCTGTATCAAAAGATAGTCGTGCATCAACTTCAGTAGAAACCCTATTCGGTACAATCTCCAATATTTTCAGTCCAAAGTTTACAGCAAGTTTATCCATAGCCTTAATCAGTTGGTTTTGCTTAAATTTAGACTGTTTCCTTCCATAATCAATTGCATCATCTACTAATGCAGCATACTTCTGATCTTGAGAAGCTGCAAAAATAAGCGATGGGTTGGTAGTTGCATCAATGGGTTTATATACTTCAATTGATGCAAAATCTCCTGTGTCAGCCACAACCTGGGTATACAGTTTTAGTTGTTCTAATAAATTCATAGTAAAAAGATAATTAGTTATAAAAGTATGTTATAGTTAAATAAAAAGCAACATGATTATTATTATTAATCACACAAAAAATTATTCTACATTAAAGGCTACTCTCAGCTCATTAATCTCCTTATCACCTATTGGTTGTAATGATCCGATTGAAGCAGCCATCACTAATGAGTTTGCAGAAAACTCGGCTACCTCCAGATAGTCAAAACTGTTCAGTAGCTTATCTCCTGTTATAAATACACTATCATTCTCAACAATAATAGCCCTGTTTTTCTTAAACATTTTTGCTACACTGTCAATATCATTATATATCAATCCAAAATTAATTGAAGGAACATCTTGAAGGAAAATCCAGCTCTCAGGAATTGTTCTAACATCAAATTTACTACCGCTTACAGCATGTGCCATAATATTTATAGGTTGAGTGCATATTATTGAATTGATATGCGGATTCAGCTGATATACTCGCTGATGTAGAGCAACGGAGCGGCTTGGAGTTTTGCCCGCCTCAGTCATTCCACTTTTCACCTGTACAATATCATTAGGAACAATATCCCAACGTGCAATATTACTAGGAGTAATTAAAAAATCGTTCCCTCTCCATCTTGCAGAAACAGTACCATATGTTGATATCATCAAGCCCTGATTACATGCTCTTCTAATAATTTCAACCATTTGACTACGTATTGCCCTCTCGTCTGAAGGATATTCAATATCCATAAAATGAGACACATTTGTAGGTAAATGATTAACGTACTGCGACACTTGATCATCAGTCAAATAATTCACCTTCCCTAATCTCTTAGCATTAATAATTGTACGGCAACAAAACTCAAGAGTTTCAAATCGTTGATACGCATCCATCATATCAGTACCTCCCAAAACTACACCATGATTCTCCATGATTACCGCTTTATATCGAGTATCTTTAAACTCACGAGCAATTTTTTCACCAAGATCCTCACTACCTGGAGTACCATAAGGAGCAAAACCAATATCACCACATATGTTGTGAGCCTGAGGCACAATCTTAGTATCAGGTACCATACCTGCAATACTAAATGCAACTAAAGCCGGAGGGTGTGCATGTATAATTGACATAATCTCAGGTCTCTCCTTATATATTGCCTTATGAAAAGGAAGTTCAGATGAAGGTTTATGTTGACCTAAAATCGTTCCATCCTTTTTCACCTGCATTATATCATTAATAGTAAGTGAACCCTTATCAATTCCTGAAGGAGTAATCCAAATGTCACCATTTTTGTCCTTAATTGAAATATTTCCACCCGAAGTAGTTGTCATCCCTCTACTGTAAATCCTGTAAATAATTACATTAATCTGCTCCGCAGGATGCATTAATTTAGTGTCTAGCTGTTTCATATTACAGATAACTGTATAAATTTATCTTTTAATCACATTGTAAATATACGTATAATATAGGAGAATTAATATTCAGCAACCAATATTCGACAATAAAAAGGTTTCTGCCTCTACACTCCACAAGCCATTATGCCTTTTGCAAATTTCAGCCAGCTTTCTGTACAAATTGCTCTTCTCTCCTAATTTGTCAAAGTCAGTTATAGCAGTAAGAGGCATGTCAATATGTGTATATATAAGTTTTTTACCACCAGGAATATTTGGTAAATTATTTGTTGTATCAGCAACCGAATCCAATCCTCCAATATGTGTAATCAAACCTGCAGGATCTAGTCCCTTACTCATAATTTCCAAAGCCTCAACCATATCATTATTATTTCCACCACTAGTGCCAACAATGTGAGTATATGCGTAATGTACATTATAAAAATTAAGCATAGCACTAAAGTCTGTATCATTTGGACCGGCAAAAAAATTCAAACAACCATCAAACCCAAGTATTGCATCGCCTTGTTCTACAACAGATCTGACTGGAGCAAAAACAAACACATCGTCATATCCTGTCTCTCCGGTTAAACTTCTCAATTTACTAACAGGATTATCAATATTTCCAGAATTTATATAATGTAGTTCGATTCCACGAGAAGCAGCAAATTCAGTTGTATAAATTTCAGAAGCCCTGTCAAGTCTTGTTTGATCTACATCAGTAATTACCAAAAGAGAAGGTTTACGATCTTCCCTGTGAAGCACATAATTTATTGCAGCAAGTCCCATAGGTCCTACCCCCGCCAAGATAGCCATTTTACCACCATCCACTATCTCCATTTTGTGTGTATAACTTCCTGGAGTAGTATGATAATTAGCATGCATAGCACCAATTACACAAGAAAGAGGTTCCGCCAAAGATGCAGGATAAAAACCTTCGCCATCATATTTCAACAAGCAATCCTTCTCCATAACCTCATTAGGAATTATAACATAAGTAGCATTACCTCCTATATACTTATAGCTATAACCCGGGGCACTCAACAACCCAACGGGTCCGTGTTCATAATAAAGAGCCGGTTGAATAGAAAACTTATCTCCCGCTTTAAATTTATGAGCCCATTTGTGTCCAACCTCCAGAAGTTCTCCGGCAAATTCATGACCGATTATTATTGGATTTTCAGCCACATTATCAGGTATTCTTTTATGCTCAGCTCCCTGTGAGGAAGCCTTATATGAAGACATACATATTGAGTCAGAAACCACTTTAGCTAAAATTTCATTATCTTTTATAGGAGGCAGTTCAAACTCTTCCAGTCGAAGGTCTTTTTTTCCGTATAATCTTACTGCTTTTGTTTTCATTTTATTCAAGAAAGAGCTAATAATCACTATCTTTATTATTAGCAAGTTAATATTGCAACATACTTATGGTTTAAGTCTCCATAAATTGTAATTCTGTTTTTTTAGCCTAAGGCTTATATATTTAATTTAACATAATCTGTCCTCCGGTAATAGGTAGTGCTTGACCCGTTTCACCAGTTTGCTCCATTAAGTAAATAATTCCTTTTGTTACATCTATCGGATTACATCCCTTTCGCATAGGAACTTTAGAGAGATAGAATGATTTTACATCATCAATCGTTTTTGCTCCAGGAACTTTTCCTGCTTTCAAGTATTGAACAAAGAGACCGTTATCTGGATCGCTCCAAAGTGGGCCTTCATAAAAATTACCAGGACATATTGAATTTACTTTAATCCTATAAGGTGCGAGCTCAAGAGCGAATGATTGAGTAAGACCAATACCACCAAACTTACCACCGGCATATGCAAAATTTGCTCTACTTCCCTGCAATCCTGATTTAGAATTTATTTGAATAATATCAGCATAATATAAGTCATCAGCATATTTTGTTTGCAGCTTCATTATTTTGCTAACAACCTTAGTACAATAGAAGTATGCATTATAATTTATCTTAGTTACAAAATCAAAATCCTCTTTATTTAGATCATCCAGTCCCCCGGCTCGCAAAACGCCTGCATTACTTATAAAGCAATCTATACCACCAAACTCACATACAGTTTTATATATAAGATTCTCTAAACTGTTTAAGTCGCTCACGTCAGTTTTCACGAATTTTGAACTATTACTTTTAGTGAAACTCAAGAAATTATTCTCTGTCTCAACACCTTTCTTTTCATTCAAATCAGCTATTACAATATTCGCTCCTTCCTGTATCAAGCAACGACCTATTCCTTCCCCAAAACCTTGTGCTCCACCTGTTATAACAATAGTTTTATTTTCAACTCGTCCGTTTGATTTTCCGACTGCTACATTTCTTCGATAATTTTCAACTTCCCAAGTATCTATAAAATCTATCTGCTTTTGAGTCATTGGATTAATCCCTCCAAATGATTTAGATATAAAAGCAATCTTCATTGCATCTTCAAAAACATCCAAAATAACATCACACTGCCTGGCATTATCACCAACAGCGACTAAACCTATTCCTTTAATCAGCAACACCTTAGGCTGATAGCCGTACTTGTTTATGAATGCAATTATTAATTCTTCTGATTCCTTCAAAATAGCATCCCCACTCTCTCCATTAATAAAGATATAGTTCGATTTACAATATACAATTGCATCTGGAGTAAATGGTTTGATTATCTTTTTCTGATTATCTTTAGAATCAGAAAAATGTTGGATTAATGCGTTATTTCGTACTCTCAAAGTTTTCAATCCTTCCTTTGACAACATCATCCTAATTGCAGGAAGAACAGTTGTAACTCTTTTAGATATTTCATTTCCACCCGATGGAAGTGGTTCCTCTAATGACTTTTCTAATTTATTTAGAATATCACTATATATTAGTTTTATCTCTTTTGTGGTATCTGCGGCAACGAAAATACCATGATTTTGCAACCAAATTACTTTCGCTTCTTCATTGTACAATTGTCTATACTCATTTAACCTATCATTGACCTTTTTAAAGAGCGTATAACCCGGATCAGTATACTCAATAAGCAATGCTTTTTCACCAAAAATCCTTTTAAGATCCTGTTCGGCATTTATTGAACACATAAGTCCGTTTACAACAGTTGGATGCAGATGCACTACGTAAGGGTAATCAATCACATTATGCATCGAAGTCTCAACAGATGGCCTCTTATCTTTGGTCAATGTAGCCTCTGCCAGATCATTCTTTACCTGATTTTCCCTTTCAACAACATCTTTACTATATTCTTTTTCTATCATCGTATTAAGTTTTGCTCTATCGATAATAGCAAAGTCTTCCTCTTTTATTGTTGCTAATGATGTACCACTCGCTTTAACCCACAATTTTTCATCGTTTTTATATGATGTATTACCACCTCCGGCAATAACAAAACGATTGTCACAACCATAGTATCGCGAAATATCTATAAGCTCCTGAATATCTTTCATTTTACTTCACTCTCTGATTTATTAACTGATTACCTAACTTGACAAACTCATTTCGTTTAGAACGATCTGCATCCCCACTACTATCTACATATCCTTCAAGTCCTTGTGAAACAATATGTTGATGAGCAGCAATAACACAAGCTCCTGAATAATTTATCTCTTTTAATCGTTTCGTCAGCGGCACACCATTTCTTGCAAAAAGTTCTATTGGTTCCATAACAGGCGAATTGTGTTCACTTCCAAATGTTACAATAAACCCCTGATCATAAAGAAAACCAGCATACTTTTCCAACAAGTTAATATTATTACGAGTGGTAATAAACTCCACTGAGTGAAATCCACGTTCAGTTAACTGATTTGCTACTCGTGTAAGATTATTCTCAAAATCAGTATATTCTCCATTTACATTATCTGCCAAAAAAGGATATGTAGGTATTCCTCCGGCAGCAATAATTATATCATATACATTCTGTACCGGAAGGAAAGCGGAGGGCTCTTCAGGGACAAAAGCAGCACCTCCTGCTTTCAGCAGGTTAGACCTGATCTCGTTCTCCACTCCGGCAGTATCATTTAAAGAGGATTTTAGTTCTTTTTTACCAAAAATTTTCTTGAAAAGTAATAATATTGTCGCTTCATCATCTTCAGACAGCTCATATATTTTTAAACGTAAAGCCCTTGCCAGATGTCTTTCTCGAAAAGAGTCTACTATCAACTCCTTTTTTATCCATTTTAGATCCAGTTCAAAACCAACATTTATTTCACGTAGATGATCATTCAGTTTATAAAACATTTTTTCAACCTGCCTGTTAGATTCATCTTCTACAGATGTTAATTCAGAGGCATAAGGTTCTGCCAATCTAAATGGATAGCTCATACCCTTACCACTCAGATAAGTCCTCCCGGGATTGATTGGGTCATTTACACGCATCCCTAAATTTTGGTCCTCTTGGTTAAGGCTTACAAACTCAATTCCAAACAAAGCATATAACTTTCTTTTATAACATCCCTTTTCCCATTCTTCATATCCTTTGATTGTATAGAAGTCGTTAATACCTACTACTTTTACATTTTCAACAACAGCTCTGTCAAGCGCATCATCTATATCACGGAAAGCGCTAAAAGAATATGGTGTATGCAAGTGAGCATTTACATTCAACATAATAAATGAGTTTTCTATAAAATGTTATCGCATATTAAATGCCTTTTTTAAATCTTTTAAACATCTCACCATCTGTAAAATTTTGTCCGGGGATATAATCCTTCAAAGGTTGAATACGTTCATGTATCATATCAATAAACCAGCTCGGCTGAGGAAAAAATGACTCTTCAAGTTCGTGCGCCGGAGTAATCCAATTACGTGATCCTAACACAGATACCGGAGCATCCAGATAGTCAAAAGCAAACTGACTGATGTTAGTGGCAAAATCATTTAGGAAAGAACCTCGAGTTGTAGCGTCTCCGGCAATAATAATTTTACCAGTCTTTTTAACCGATTCAATAACTTTCTCATAATTAAAAGGAACTAAAGATCGAGCATCTATCACTTCAACACTAATACCATGTCTCTCCTCTAATTCATCAGCAGCTTTTAGTGCTTGATAGAGTGTATAACCAACTGTTAGGAATGTAATATCATCTCCAACCCTCTTAACATCAGGTTCTCCTAATTGTATTTCATAATATTCCTTAGGAACACCTCCTTCATGAAACTGCTCACCAATATCATATATACGCTGACTCTCAAAAAATATAACTGGATCAGTCCCTTGTAATGCTGCATTCATTAGTCCTTTTGCATCATACGGTGTAGCTGGGAAGCATACTTTAATGCCTGGAATATGTGCAACTAACGAAGTCAAATCTTGTGAATGCTGTGCTCCATATTTAGAGCCAACAGATACTCTAACAACTACCGGCATCTTGAGAACGTTTCCACTCATTGCCTGCCACTTAGGAAGTTGATTGAAAATCTCATCACCGGCTCTACCAATAAAATCACAGTACATAATTTCTGGTATAACTCTACCACCGCACATGGCATAACCAATAGCAGTACCAACTATAGAGGCCTCTGATATGGGGGAATTAAATAGTCGATGATAAGGCAAAGATTCTGTAAGTCCATTATAAACGGCAAATGCACCTCCCCAGTCACGACACTCTTCACCATAAGCAACCAGAGAGCCATCCTTGTAGAACCGATCAATTATCGCTTCAAAAATTCCATCTCGCAACTGAAACTGTTTCATTTTACTATATGGTTTGCCATCAGCATCAAAAGCAAAACGTTCTTTTCCTGCTATTCTCTTTACGCGAGGGTTTTCTTCAATTGGCAATAAAACCTCAGGCTCTATATCTGAAAATCTATCAACCGAACCATTGGAAAACATCATATCACCTATTACTTCAGCATTTTCCATTCTTGGAGATAAATTATCATCAATTGATTTTATGAACATCTCATTTATCAATTTTTTGATATCTTCATTTATATTGTCAAGATCAGCCTGCGAAGCAACCCCAGCTTCAATCATCTGTTTTCCGAAGCTTCTTATGCAATCATGCTCTTCCCAAGCTTCCACTTCCTCTTTAGTACGATATGAAGACGCATCTGATGGAGAGTGTCCACTATATCTATAAGTTAACACATCAAGCAAGATGGGTCCTCTTTTCTCTTCAATAACCTTACGTTTACGTTTATACGCATCAATTACCGCTAGAGGGTTATATCCATCTACACGCTCGGCATGCATTTGATCAGGATTAACACCCGCACCTATACGAGCAGCAATATCATAACCCATAGTTTCACCACTGGTCTGTCCGCCCATCCCATACTGGTTATTCATTATATTTATGATTACGGGGAGTCCACCTTGCATATCACCTTCCCAAAGTTCTCTAAATTGATCCATCGCTGCAAATGTGATTCCCTCCCAAACAGGTCCACAGGCCATAGCAGCATCACCAATATTTGCTACAACCAATCCCGGTTTACGATTTATCTTCTTATAAAGTGCTGCGCCCACGGCAATATCACCTGAGCCACCCACAATAGCATTATTTGGATAAACGCCGTAAGGAGTAAAAAAAGCATGCATTGAACCACCGAGTCCTCTATTAAAACCTGTTTTTCGAGCAAAAATTTCAGCAAGAGTACCATATACTAAAAACCTTCTGGAAAGTTCTTTTACAGAACCCTCAAAATCTTTTCTTACTATCTCATAAATTGCACCGCCAAAGAAGTTCTCCATAATCTGTAAAAGCTTTTCATCATTCAGTTTATGAATTGCCGACATACCTTTTGCAAGTATCTCTCCATGAGAGCGATGACTTCCAAAAATAAAATCATCTACAGACAATGTCCATGCCATTCCCACAGCAGCTGACTCCTGACCAATAGATAAATGTGCAGGTCCCGGGTGGTTATAACTTGTTCCATTATATTCTCCCTTAGTTTTTATAAGATTTAGCATCGTTTCAAATTCACGAATCAATGCCATATCATGGTATATCGATTTAAATTCATCATTAGTGAAATTATCTTTCTCATCTATTACTTTTTTCTGATATTGATTAACATGTATAGGTTTGAACTCCACATATCCGGGTTTTCTAACCTCGTTTGGATCAATAGTTTGTATCTTTGGCATTTTATATTGATTTAAAAAATTATTATTTGTTGTTTTACAGATTTACCTTAACCCTATGCATGTTTTCACATTTTGCTTAGGATTCAACCTGTGAAGAATGTGTTAAATTATTTAAAGCTGAAAACTACCTCCTTGAAGATTTCACTTACAGTGGGATGTGGGAAAACAACCTCTTTCATCTCATTTAAGGTCATTTCCTGTTCAATTGCCATGCATGCACCATAAATTATTTCACTTGAAGGGTTACCAAGCATATGTACACCTATCACTTCTCCGTATTTTTCTCCAATAATTATCTTACATAAACCGTTCACTCCTTCATTTTCGGCAACAAATCTGCCGGAGAACGTCATTGGTAGTTTAGCTACTTTATATGCAATATTTTTATCTTTAGCTGACTCTTCAGTTTCTCCTACACCTGCAACCTCAGGATTAGTATAAACCACACTTGGAATAGCATTGTAACGCATAATATCTGTTTTGCCGAGAATATTATTAACAACAACTTCACCTTCACGACTTGCAGTATGTGCTAAGAGTGAGAATCCTGTAACATCTCCCGCTGCAAACACACCAGGTATATTTGTTCGCATTTTGCTATCAACTTTTATACCATTTCGTTCTAATTCAACATTCAGATTTTCAAGTCCGAATCCTTTAGTAACCGGTCGTCTCCCTACACTAAGAAGAATTTTTTCTCCTTCTACGCTGTGTGTGCTACCATCCTTTTCATAGATTACTTTATTTCTCTCTATCTTAACAACCTTAGCATTTAGGTTAAACTCTATACCCTTCTTTGTATAAATCTGACGTAACATTGTTGAGATTTCAAGGTCCATTCCTCCTATGATCTCAGGGAGCATTTCAACTACTGTCACTTTTGTACCTAAGCTGTTATAAAAACTTGCGAACTCCATACCTATAACTCCACCTCCAATAACGACCAGCGATTCGGGTCTTTCTGTCATTTCTAGAATTTCTCTGTTGGTTACAATAACACCCCTCTCTTCTTCCAAACCGGGGATTGGTGGTATAGACGACTCTGATCCAGTACAGATAAGTAGATTTTTACCTAAATATTTCTCATTATTGCAGGTAACCTCTACACCTTCATCAGAGCGACCGTTAATAAATGCCTCACCCTTAACGACTTCAACTTTGTTTCTCTTCATGTTATGCTCCACACCAAGAACAAGTTTACGGACAACCTTCTTCTTGCGTGATACCATTTTGCCATAATCAAAACGGATATTATCGCCATAAACTCCAAAACTATCACCATATAAAGCATTTTCGTATGTCTTAGCACTATAGAGAAGTGTTTTTGTTGGAATACAACCTTCATTGAGACAAACACCACCCATAGCCGTCTTTTCAAAAAGTACAACTTTCAATCCTGCATTGCCTGCTCTCTCTGCAGCAACATATCCTGCTGGTCCTCCACCAATTATAAGTAAATCTATCATGTTTTATAAAGAAATTTTTATTAATATGTTAATTCTAAACTCTCAATTTCAATTGCTATCTGCTTAAGAAAACGAGTTGCTTCACCTCCATCTAATGAGCGATGATCATAAGTTAAACTTAATCCTATATGTGGCACAAACGCATACACACCATCTCCCAAATCTTTAGGTCTTGGAATTATTGTATTAACTCCTAATATTGCTGATTGTGGCAAATTAATTACTGGAGTAAACATCTCTACACCATAATTACCTAAGTTCGACACTGTAAATGAACCCACTTCCGATGATAAAATATCAGGATTAACATTTCCGCCTCTGCAAGCAGAGGCAATCTCCTTAAAACGACTTGACAGACCACTTATAGAAAGATCGTCTGCATTATGTACCACAGGGACCATTAAACCTCTATCGGTATCTACTGCTAATCCTAAATGAATCTTATTGAAGTAACGCTTAGTATCTCCCATAAAATGGGTGTTAACTTCAGGGAACTTCTTCAATGCTTTAATAACAGCAAAGCATACCATATCGTTCAGGGTAATATTCACATTTAAGTTTCCCGCTTCATTAGCCGCTTTCACCTGTTTACGCAGTTCAAGTATACGACGGGCATCTGCTCCCAAATGATGTGTAAGTTGTGCAGAGTTTTGAAGTGATGTATGCATTGTTCGAGCAATGATTTTTCGCATATTAGATATCTTACGGTCATAATAATCATTACCACTTATAGCACTTTCAGAATCAACTAAATCTGCAGCACGAGTTGTACCGCCCAAGCCTGTTCCACTGACAGTAGGATACTTACCTTGATCAACTACAATCCGCTTAGCCAAAGGAGTCATTTTAGGACGAGTTGATAAATATGCTAATACGTCCCTTTCAATTATTCTACCATTAGGCCCACTTCCTGAAATTAGTTTTATGTCTACAGCCTCCTTTACAGCCAGTTTCTTTGCGCGAGGAGAAATATTTGAAGATATGTTATCATAATCGTCCAATGATACAGGATCTGTTGAATATTGATTACTGACAGCCATCTCCGAAGGAGATACATTATTTTTTGAAGTAACATCTATATCTTTTGAAATAAGATTAGCATCTTCTTTCTTTTTAATCAACCCAGAAATGTCGTCTCCCGGTTCACCAATAATCATCATATCATCTAGTACAGGCACCTCATCACCTTCATTAAAAAACAGCTCCAATACGGTGCCATCAATAGGCGACGCCTCTTCGAAAGATGCTTTGTCTGTTTCATAGGAAAAAAGGATGTCGCCTTTCTTTACACTGTTGCCTTTGTTTTTATAAATCTCTGTTATGATACAACTCTCAACCGACTGACCCTGCTTGGGCATAATTACAACTATTGCCATTTTACTGATTTTAATTAATCAAAGAAGTGTTACAAATATATTCAATTCAGTACTAAGTCATATTCAATTATTGATTTATAAGCTATGTTTTTTGACATCAATAACATGAATTTTACTTCTTACCACTTCATTTTACTGAAAATAAAAAATAATTGTCTTTTTACTGTTATAATTGCACTTTTATTATCATAAATAATTATCTTCAATGCTAAGTTATTCTTGTATTCCTTTTATATTAAGGAGTCATAAAAGAGCGAGGTAAGAACGAGGTAAGACCTAAACAGGTTTAAATTATATCAAAAAACACAGTCATTAAATCATTTCTTTAAGAATCTTATTCGATTTATACTTTAAGTTTGTAAAACTTTTTTTATCTAATTTACACATTTCTTCCTCATCATGAAAAGGGGCAAATTAAAATACTTTTTAGCAATTGATATAGGAGCTGGTAGTGGTAGAGCAATCCTTGGAACAATTCAAAACGATAATCTTGAGCTGAATGAGATTAGCCGTTTTTCTAATCTAATGATTGAAGTAAATGGTCTTCTTTATTGGGATATTCTGTATTTGTATAATCAAATTATAGAGTCTATAAATAAAGTCAAACTTATGGATATCAATATTGCTTCAATTGGAATTGACACTTGGGGAGTAGATTATGTTTGCTTTAGCAGTGATGGTAAACTTCTTGGGATGCCTTATTCATATCGCAACAGTAATACCAAGGGTGCGCCTGATCGTTTTTATTTAAAAATACCTAAGAGGGAGCTGTATCAGAAAACAGGCATTCAGATAATGGATTTCAACACCTTATTTCAGCTTGATACTCAGCTGCATGAGAAGTCCTCAATTTATTCTGTTATCGACAAAATATTATTTATGCCTGATGCATTATCATATATGCTAACAGGTAACATGGTGACAGAATATACTATAGCTTCAACGTCTCAATTAATTAATCCTTATACTAAGAATTTTGATTCGGAAATTCTTGAATCTATTGAATTATCAAAAAGTCATTTTGCATCTATAGTTTTCTCTGGAAATGTAATTGGAGAAATAAACAATTCAGTAAAAAAAGCTACTGGACTACAAAACACTAAAGTAGTTGCTGTAGCAGGTCATGATACAGCTTCCGCTGTTTTGGCGGTTCCTGCTGAAAACAACAATTTTGCCTATCTGAGTTCTGGCACATGGTCACTAATGGGAATAGAATCAAAAGAGCCCGTAATTAACGAAGAGTCATATTCACTCAATTTTACTAATGAAGGAGGTGCAGATGGCTCAATCAGACTTTTAAAAAATATTTGTGGAATGTGGCTTATTGAGCAGTGCAAAAAAGAGTGGGAAAAAGAGAGGCCAATCTCATATGAAGAAATTGTTGTAGCTGCTGAACATGCTAAACCTTACTCAAGCTTTATAAACCCAGATGATCAGTGCTTTGCCAATCCCAATTCGATGATTGATGCTATCCAAAAATATTGTATTGATACCAACCAAAAAGTACCTGTAACTATAGGTGAGATTGCCCGATGTATATACGAGAGCCTTGCATTCAGATATAAACAGGTATTAATGAACCTGCAGAAACTAGCTGACTTTCCTATTCAAAAACTACATATAATAGGTGGTGGATCAAAAAATAACATGCTAAACCAGTTTACAGCCAATGCAATTGGAATGGCCGTTATTGCAGGTCCTTCAGAAGCTACTGCTATAGGCAATATCCTTATGCAAGGGAAAGCATCTGGTTTGATAAATAGTAAAAGTGAAATGAGAGCTATTGTACGAAATTCAACATCACTTGAGATATTTAATCCTATAGATATCAAATCATGGAACGATAATTATTACAAATATCTAAAATATATCAAAACAAATAATTTATGAAAGAGAAACATATTATAGAAGCGTACGAAGATGCCAAAGCTCAATACGCTTCATTAGGCGTAAATGTGGATCAGGCAGTTGAGAAATTAAACAACCTTTCAATTTCAATTCATTGCTGGCAAGCAGATGATGTAATAGGCTTTGAGAACCCTGATGGCGAACTGACAGGTGGCATTCAAACTACAGGCAATTATCCCGGTAAAGCGCGAACAATTGATGAATTGAAAAGAGACCTTGAGGAGGTGTTTAAATTGATTCCCGGCAAACATAGAATAAGTCTTCATGCTATTTATGGTGATTTTGAAGGTGTGTTTGTTGATCGTGATAAAATTGAACCAAAACATTTCCAGAGCTGGATAGATTGGGCAAAAAAGAATGATGTAAAGCTTGATTTCAACTCTACATTTTTCTCACACGAAAAAAGCAGCAGTGGATACACTCTTTCTGATTTTGATCCCGAAATTCGTAAATTTTGGAAAAATCATCTACGTCAGTGTAGAAAAATTGCTGCTGAAATTGGTCGTCAACAAGGTGATCCTTGTATACACAACATTTGGATACCAGATGGCGAGAAAGATAAAACAGTTTCACGCCTTGAGCATAGGAGACTATTAAAAGAATCACTTGATGAAGTTTTTGCAGAAAGCATAAGTACTGAGTATCTGAAGGATTGTTTGGAATGCAAGCTTTTCGGTATTGGAAGTGAGAGTTACGTTGTTGGATCTCATGAGTTTTATATGGGATATACAGTAAAAAACAACATGACACTAACCTTGGATGCAGGCCATTTCCATCCAACAGAGTCAATTTCAGACAAACTCTCTTCGGTTTTGCTGTTTGTACCCGAAATAAACCTGCATGTCAGCAGACCTGAACGTTGGGATAGTGATCATGTAATTATACTTAATGATGATCTTCTGGCTATAACACAAGAGATTGTACGTACCGGACAAATGGATAAGATTAATATAGGATTGGACTATTTTGATGCTTCAATCAACAGAATTGGTGCATATGTTGTGGGAATACGTTCTGCCCAAAAAGCTTTATTGCAAGCACTGTTAGAGCCCACAGAAAAGCTGAGAGAGTTTGAAAAACAAGATAAGAACTTCGAGCGCATGGCTTATCTGGAAGAATTAAAAGCGATGCCATGGTCTGACATCTATAATTATTTATGTCAGCAGAATAAGGTTCCAGTTGGAGAAGATTATATCAAGGAAATTCGAGAATACGAAGATAAGGTAACTTCAAAAAGAGTTTAGAAGAGATCTTATATAATAAAACGAAACCATATAAATAAAATAAACGATGAACATCTTAATCGGTTTATTGATTATTGCTGTGGGAAGTATGGGCCAATCAAGCTCATACGTCCCCATCAATAAGATAAAAGAATGGTCATGGGAAAATTTCTGGCTCACTCAAGGAGTTTTCGCATGGCTAATTTTCCCATTTTTGGGAGCCCTACTGGCAATATCACTGCCAGAAATGTTTGATATTTACAAAGCCAACTCATCAGCTTCGTGGCAAGCAATTGGTTTTGGTGCACTTTGGGGTATTGGAGGATTAACTTTTGGCTTGAGTATGCGCTATCTTGGTATAGCGTTAGGTCAATCTGTAGCATTAGGAACTACCGCAGCAATAGGTACTTTAATACCCGCAATGCTTAGTGGTACTGATCTTTTATCACCCAAAGGATTAGTTTTGTTGTTGGCTGTAGCTGTTGCTTTAGTGGGAATCGCTTTAGTGGGATATGCCGGGAGTCTTCGTTCAAAGAATATGACCGACGAAGAGAGGAAAAAAGCTATTAAAGATTTTGCTCTTAAGAAAGGTCTACTTATTGCACTTTTATCAGGTATAATGAGTGCATGCTTTAATTTAGGACTAAGTGCAGGCATTCCAATAAGAAATGCCGTAGTGTCTGCGGGAGCAAAAGATCTATTTGCTCAAAATCCGGTTACATTATTGGTGACCACAGGTGGTTTTTTCACCAATATGATCTACTGCTTGTACATGAACAGAAAAAATAAAACTAGCGGAGAAGTTAGGCGTTCAAAAGGATCTGTACTTGCAAACAATTTACTTTTCTGTGCTCTTGCCGGACTACTTTGGTATTCACAATTCTTTGGTTTGGGAATGGGTCAAAGTTTCTTTAAAGCTGATAGCGTAATGATGGCATTCTCATGGAGCATTCTTATGTCTCTTAATGTTGTATTCAGTAATGTATGGGGAATACTACTTAAAGAATGGAAAGGTTCAGGTAAAAGAGCTGTTTTATTTCTCGCATTTGGAATGGGTGTTTTAATATTTTCATTAATTATTCCCAGTTTATTTTAATATCCCTTGACTGTCAAAATATTTCATTATATTTACAATGTCCAAAATAATAATTACTCTCTGAAAAACAATGCGATATAACGATTTTGGAATCGACTTTAAATATTTATTAGTTAGTGAGAAAGATGCAAAATTCGGACTAACAATAAACACTGTTGGGTTTCAACCTATACCGCAAAACACACAATACCCATCAATAGAACATCCAAAAAGTTATTATTTTAATCCAGATAAAGGCAGGATTCTCTCTGAGTATCAGATTGTTTACATAAGCAAAGGTAAAGGATTTTTTAAATCAGAATCAACAAAAAAAACCAGCATTTCTAGAGGACAAGCTATCATTCTTTTTCCCGGACAATGGCATACCTATTGTCCATTAAAAAAGACCGGATGGAATGAATATTATATCGGCTTTGAAGGTAAATTCATTGACAACATTGTTGAAAACGGTTTTATATCTCCATCAAATCAGGTGTTGAAGGTTGGTGTAAATGAAGACCTTGTAAACTTATTCTCTACAGCAATAAAAGTTGCTAAAGAAGATAAAACGGCAGCTCAACAAAACCTGGCAGGTATAACTGTAAATATTTTGGGTTCAATCCTATTTATGGCACAAAATAAGAACTTCGAGACTAGGGATACAGCACAAAAAATTGAAAAAGCAAAAATAATAATGCTAGAAAATATCAACAAAGATGTTGATACTAAAGAAATTGCCGCAAACTTAGGTATAGGCTATTCACTTTTCAGGAAAACATTCAAAGAATATACCGGTTATGCACCTGCACAATACTTTCAGGAACTTAAATTAAGAAAAGCGAAGGAGTTATTGGCTGATACAAACTATTCTGTCAAAGAGATTTCTTATGAACTCAATTTTAACTCTTATGAATACTTCCTATCTTTTTTCAAGAAAAAAGTTGGTGTAACTCCTATTGAATATAGAAATTCAGGTAGGGTGAAATAAAGTTTCATAAAATTCTAATAATATATGGTCTTTATAAAAAAAATCGGACTAATTATTTCTTTATTCTTTTTGTTTATTTTTGAAAGCACATATGCTCAAAGTACGAGTAACACTATTGATTTACAATATCTTAACGATAAAGTTTTTAACGGACAACTTGTTAAAGATGAAATTACCAG
>CAZURM010000040.1:0-18041 GCA_964622945.1 uncultured Proteiniphilum sp. | reverse complement strand
TTATCTATAAACGCAACATTTTTTAATATGTCTGTATTAAATTTAAAGTCTAATTATTGCAAATCAATAATTTGGGACTCATATATTCTAAAACAGAATTAACTAAATAAATCCAATTCCGTTTGACGCTCTAATAGGTTGAAACTCTTACGGTGATGTATGGTAACGCCGTTTTCCCATATAGCCTTTCGATGTGCAGCTGTAGGATAACCTTTATTATAATTCCAGCCATATTGAGGGAATTGTATGTGAAGTTGTTTCATATATTCATCCCTATAAGTTTTAGCAAGAATAGATGCAGCGGCAATTGACTGATATTCAGAATCTCCCTTCACAATACAGCTGTAAGGAATTTCATTATAAGATTTGAAATGATTCCCGTCAACAATGATATGCTCCGGAGTTACATAAAGTCTCGCCAATGCTTTATGCATTGCATTAATAGATGCCCACAGTATATTCAGCTTATCGATTTCCTTAGGAGAACAGCATGCAACACCATAAGATAGTGCATTTTTTTCGATAATAGATCTCAGCTCATTCCTTTGTTTTTCAGTGATTTGCTTCGAGTCATTAAGTTCTTTACAATCAAAATTTTTGGGGAGTATCACTGCAGCTGCAAATACAGGTCCAGCCAAACAACCACGACCGGCCTCATCACATCCTGCCTCAATAAATCCGGATTTCATATATAATTTTAAATGCTTAGCAGTTTTCATCCCTGTTGTTCTTGTTCTTTATTTTTTCCTTTTTGTCTTTATGTTGATTGTATTATTTTTAATCTATAATTGTTTAGCACATTCCAAATAATACTATTGGTTTTAAAGTTATCGATATTGATTCAATAATCATATGAATAAATTAACTCGGAAACTTGAATCAATTATTTTTGAGAACTGAATTTTATAACAAGCTTATTATCTGCAGGAGGAAAATCAAACATGTAGTCCTCTTCATCTATATCACTACCCAGAAATGAAGCAAAAGATTGGATTGCAGCCATAACCTTCTGATCGAGTTTTTCATCACCTCTTACATGAGATAAATTTAGTTTAACTATTAGATCAACAAGTACTTCTGTCATTTCATCTGAAAACAGCATACCAAGATTTCTTAATCTATTGTAAGCTGTTCTTCGAGTGATTGTTTCAAGTTTACTTCTATACTCTTCCTCTAAACTAGGATTACCTATAATATAAGTAATAAATCTAGTGTCAATAGATAAATCGGAGCTGCTTAACTTCATAATTCTGTATGCAAAGGGGTATTGAGCCAAACTAGCTGTTTCCACATCATAAATTGTGTTTCCTTCGGATGAGGTACGTAAAGTAATATCATTTGAATGAAAATGACCAGTAAAAACAATTTCTAATCCTACATTTGCTAGCAGATCAGCAGTTTTTTCCCAGTCTTCAATAAGGTAGTCAGGAAAGAATGTACTCTGATAAGGTATATGTTCAATTAATCCGTGATGCATCATCCCCAGCACACGAATCCCTTTGTCATCAGCCTCTTTAAGAATTTCCAAAATCCACTCCAATGTTTGTGGTTTAATTCTTCCTTTTGATAGATAACCATCTGCATCATACTCTTCATAAAGATTTGTATCTATTGACAGTAACCAAATATTCTCATTTAACTCTGACAGATAGCTTAATGAGTGATCATTCTTCTTAAACGCTTCGTTATATCCAAATAACTTATAAAGCTCTGCAAACTCCTCTTTATTAATGTTTTCAGTAGGAATTGCTTCATTACCCGTATAAGCTTTAGCATCAGGAATGTTAATATCATGATTGCCGGGTGTCACAAAAATGCGTGTACCTGATTCTTTTAGAGGTAATATTTTTTCTATAAAATCAATATGGCTTAATCTCTCTCCATGGTTTGTGATATCACCGGTGATAAGTAGTATATCGATCTCTTCATCGATTAGATTATTTAATGTTTTGTTAAGAACTTCATCCAGATCTTTTCTATTTCTACCTGTCAATCTTTCATAAGCAGTAAGCGCATCACCCTCAATAGCAAGCTTCGGTGACAAATAATGCAAATCAGTAATTACTGCAATAGTAAGAGTATCTGACTTAACAGATCCATAAATTAATAATAAGTATAAAGGAAAAAGAAAAAGTGTTAGGCAAAGTCTTTTCATTACTTTTCTTTGTTAAAATACTGCTTAAGGTTGTCAAATCCGTTAATATACTGTTTAAAGTTATCCAACCAACCTTGTTGATTAAGCCAACGTTCGAAAGGACTATATTCAATCAATATAAAACTATCAATAAGAATATCTGAATCAAAAGCAATTGAACTATTTGAGTCCCATACATACTCTACCAGTTCAGGATAATCAATATAAGGGTTTCTGTTGCCCTGAATTTTACTTACCTCTTCGTTTCTTCTAACCTCTTTTAAACTAACCGGATCTTCTCGGTGCCATTTTAACAGTAGTTCCAGAGACCAATCATTGAAGGCGGGGTAACTACTTCCGTCAAGCTGATCAGAGCTCCATTGCTGAACAATATCTTCATAAGCTGTAACCATATATAAAAATGAACGAGCAATATCACCCTTAAACTCATCTATAGGTTCAAATACAGTTTTTGTGTAATTACCTAAAGTGTTTTGCCCAATTTTAGAACCGTTTGTTGACTTCCATATTGTTATGCCTACCTCTCCAAAAGGAAGATTTCCACGTTGATTATTAACATATCCATCAGTTGGATAAACATGGTAAAGATCTGACTCGAGTAATTTAGAGCCTGAATACCAGCTTCTTGGCAGCAAATGTTCACGATTATAACAGTCGCCCTCTTTCTTATATGAGCCGCATCGGTCTATGGAGAAAGCAAAGTAATAGTCGGCCGTGCCATCATCATTATAGGAGTAGATATCCCAAACTTCGTTATTCTGCTTAGAATCTGTGGTTTCAAATGCTTCCCATAATTCTGAATAGGTGAGAACCTTAGGATTTCTAATTATATGAAATAGTGCTGTTTTAAGTTCGGCTCCTTTTTTCCCTTCTGCTAATGAATAGAATCTATTAGGTACTTGTGCATTTAGAGAGAAACTCACGAACAGCAAAATCAGAATTAAATTGCTGTTAAAAAAATACTTCATTTCTTATATGATATACTATCGTTTAGCAAATATAGCTATTTACTTTTCTTAGACAAAATGAAGTATAGGAGAAAAAAGTAGAAACTTATATGAATATTTGGGTCCCAAGCCGATTATGAATTGAGCAATCTATCTATTTCTTCCAGATCTGAACGGAAGTTTTTATCCACATCGTAGAAGTTTTTGACTGTGTTACAGGCATGAAGAACAGTTGCATGACTACGATTACCTACTTGCAAACCAATTTGAGATAGTGACAACTCGGTATGTTTTTTAATGAAGAACATTATTACTTGACGTGCCTGTACAATTTCACGTTTACGAGATGCAGACTGTATCAGATCTTTTTTTATACTATAAAAGTCCGAAACAGTATCCTGTATCTTATTAACTGTAATACGCTTTTTTTCAAATTTTATACTTTGCTCTACTACCCTTCGCGCAAGATTCATATCAATTTCACGATTATTAATAATAGAGTGAGCCATAAGAGACACTATAATACCTTCCAGATCTCGCACATTTTCAGTGACACTCTCAGCAATATAATCAATAACATCATGTGGTATTGAAAGGCCGTCGGACAATATCTTGTTTTGCAGTATTTTTTTTCGTAGCTCTTTATCTGGTCTTTCAAGTTTTGCAGTAAGCCCCCATCTGAAACGAGTTAATAGTCGTTCCTCCACACCCTGCATATCCATTGGTGCACAATCTGATGTCATCACTAACTGCTTATTGTTCTGATGCAGATGATTAAATATGTGAAAAAAAGTGTTTTGAGTTTTCTCTAACCCCGAAAGTTCTTGGATATCATCAATAATAAGTACATCTACGCTTTGGTAAAAGTTGATGAAGTCATTTATTGTATTAAATCTCCTTGCGTCAGTATATTGTACTTTAAAAAGGTGAGCTGAGATATAAAGTACTTTCTTATTAGGATAAAGATCAAGAATCTTTGTTCCAATTGCATGGCAAAGATGAGTTTTACCTACACCTGAATTTCCATATAAGAAAAATGGATTAAAAGCAGTTTTAGCAGGACTTAAAGCAACAGCTTCTGCAGCAGTTCTGGCTAATTTATTACTCTCACCTTCAAAAAAATTGTTAAAAGTATATTTAGTGTTTATTTGTGAGTCAAACTCCGAAGTTTCCATTCTATCGAAAGGACTTGGAACTTTAGCAGTAAGCTTTTTATTTGGGTTGTTATCTTTTATTGAAAACTGCTTACTTTCTCCTCGCATTTCAACGGCAGTATTACCTTCTGTTTCAACCAAAATTCTGTAATTCAGAATAGTGCCTTCTCCAATTTCACGATAAAGAGTTTGCTGTATGAGATCCAAGTACTTATCTTCTAAATACTCATAAAAAAACTGACTTGGGACTTGTATAGTAAGTACCTGATTCTTGTAGTTTAAAGGAATAATTGGCACAAACCATGTATTAAATGCAGGCTCAGGTATATTATCCTGAATTACATTCAGACAGTTGTTCCATAAATCAGTACAGTTACTATTCATTTAGTTCTATTAGTTCGAAATTGATTTTGTTATTATTGATTTTATTGTTTTGGTATTTACTTACAAATTTTCAAAAAAAAAACGAGAAAAAAAAATGAAACTTTTTATTGATAATTAAATCTGAAAAAAAATGCTATTTATCAACTAAATACAACTAACATTCTTATCATCTTATATTTACATGTCAGCTTGAAGTTAGAGACCGCTGATTAACAAGTAGATATAAAAAAACTTTCAAGCTCTTAAAAATTACAAATATGCAATATAAAAGTTGCTTAATGTCAGACGAACAAAGAGTTCCCATCTATTTTTATAAATGGGGGTTATTTAGAATGATTCTATTTATGTAATCGTTAAACTATAAAGTGTTTTCAAAAAATCAAAACAATCGAAGTCTTATAGTCAGATATCGATTAGGATTAGTACGAATATCCTCAAGTAATTTTGCCGCATTATCTAAAGTAATATTTAAGCTGTCGTGCAGTTTAGTGTCATTCATTAACAGACCTAGTGAATTTTCGTTACTGTTAAATTTTTCAGTTATCAGTTTTAAATTATATATCGTCTCATCTATTGAAGCGTAGGTAGTTTTAATATCTAACTGAGAAAGGTCATTACTCATTGTTTTTAAATCACCAGAAGCAGCAGCAAGGTTCTGACTTATCTGAGGCAAATCATGTTCCAGTGAATTTACTATCCTGTTTAAGCTCCTACTCGAATTATTGAGTTGATCTACAGTAGAACCAATACCCTCGATTGAACTTTCCCATACAGGATTAGACATAAGCTTATTCAAAGAATAAACGATAGAATCTATTTTTATAAGTATGGAATCAGCTTTCGGTATTACACTAGTTGCTCCATCAATAAGCCCTATTCCTTTGTCACCGAATAGAGTATCACCCGGCTGCAAATACCTGTTAGAGGATGCTAAAACCAAATTAACTGTTGATGCACCAAACAGGTCTAATTCATAATTAAGATAACTGCCTTCGGTAATGGTAATATTTTCCTCCATATTTATACCTACCAAAAAATGAATGGGGTCAGAATCAATCATTCTTATGTTATTAATTAATCCAACTTGATATCCTTTTACATATATAGGTGACGATATCAATAAATTAGAAACATCTTCAAAAACTGCATAATATTGATTCTGCTTTTTAAAAATATTCGCTCCTTTCAAAAAATTAATCCCAAAATATATCATAAACAAACTGGCAATAAATACCAGTCCTATAAGCGCATTCCTACTTAAGTTACTTTTCATTCTTACAACCTATTTACTTCATGCGTGTACCATTTTCAAACTCAACAATAAAGGCATCTTTAAATATTTTTCTAACTTCATTGAGTTCACTTTTTAACTCATTCGGATTATTGGTATTACCAAAAGTATATTTATATAATCCTCCCTCATTATAATAATCTACAGGCCCTAAGCCTTTGAATTCAGGAGCACCATTTTCTAATTTTTTAGATGAAGACAAAATCTGTATTCTGTATTCTCTACCATTTACTGCTGCTATCGAACTTGAAGATACGTTATCAGTCTGTCCTACATTACTACTTGTGAAAACGAAACTTTTTTTATCATATTCTCTCTTATACTCCCTGAATCCATTGTAAATGGAGTTGGCCAAAGATGCTTGTCCACTACTGCTTTTCAAATAATCTTCTTCCTGCCTGTTGCTTATATAGCCCAATTCGATTAAAATACTTGGCATTGCAACTTCACGTAACACAAGAAAACCTGCCTGTCTTACATTTCTGTTTGTTCTATTGGAGTTTGAAACTAATTGATGTTGTACAAAAGATGCAAGTTGAACACTTCTATCCAAAAACTCATTTGCCATAAATTCAAAAATAATATATGATTCTGGCTCATTTGGATTGAATCCCTCATATTTAACTGAGTAGTCCTCTTCATACATAATCACAGCGTTCTCTGTCTTTGCCACATTCAGGTTATCATTACTTCTATGAAGGCCAAGCACAAACGTTTCTACACCTTGGGGCGAAGTTCTATTACGATCAAGAGCATTACAATGAATTGATATAAAGAGATCTGCACCTGCTTTGTTAGCTATTGAAGCCCTCTGATTCAGCTCGACAAACACGTCGCTGTCACGAGTATATAAAACTGTCACATCAGGATGATTATTTTTTATTAGTTCTCCTACTTTTAGCCCAACAGATAACACAATATCTTTCTCTCTGGATGACGACCCTAAAGCACCGGGATCTTTTCCACCATGACCAGGGTCAATCACTACTGTGAAGTTTCTATTTTGTGCAAACAGAATATAGGTATGAAAAAAAAATAGAAAGGCACCCAAAAGCAAAATGAGTATCCCTTTAGATGATTTCATATTTAATCTCTTTTATACAAAAATAGGAATTAATTTTATATAGAAAACTATTTCTGATATTCATAGTAACAATTTATCCAACTTTGGAAGATTTTAACATGTGATAAGCCATAATGGGTAAACTTTTTAAACAAGCTGTTAAAAAATAATAGGGATAAATCTCATCAAAACATTGTCTAAATTTGTCCGTAAAAAAAGTGAACCTTAACGATTCACTTCTGAAATAAATATTTTTTAAATTGAACTTTATCTCCAATAGGCATTAAAGCATTAATTCAGCTAGCCTTGCATCTAGAGCATCTCCTCTAAGATCTTTATCAATTATTACGCCATCTTTATCTAAAAGCACTGTATGTGGAATTCCAATTATAGCGTATTGATCAATCACGGGACTGTCCCAATATTGCAAATCCGACATCTGAGGCCATGTCATATTAAGATCTTTAATACCACTGGTCCATGCTTCATAATCCTGATCTAAAGAGACTCCCACTATTTCAAATCCTTTGGATTTATATTTATTATATGCAGCTACAACATTTGGCATTTCCTGACGACAAGGTCCACACCAAGCTGCCCAAAAATCTACAAGAACATATTTACCCTGTCCTGCATAATCTGATAGTGAAACATCATTCCCCTCAGTATCCTTCAAAGTGAAATCTGCAAAGTTTTTACCTATAGCTACATTGTCGAGACTTTCTAAACGTTCAACAATTCGCTGAACATCGTCTTGTGATTTAAATGAATCATCTGCAAGATATAGGATCTCTTTTAGTTGTATGGGTTCAAACATTGAAGATGATCCAATAAACACATATTGTCCTAGCTGATTACCAATATTGTCTCTCACAAATCTATAATTCAGATCTGTTAATTGATTATTTAAATTGTCGTACTCCTCATTAATCTCAGCGTCAAGTGCAGCAGTCATTGTTCCTTCCATACTAGCTCTGTTGAAACGATCGACAACTTCACGTATGTCACTTACAAGTATCTGCTGTTCAGCCCTCACACTATTGTAGGCATTATTTACAGGGGTGCCACTTACTGTTACGTTCGTATCAAAAACCAGTTTTATGCTACCCGGTTCAACAAGAACAGGAACTCTACTCTCCTGGCTATAGTTTATTGTTTCATCAAGTGTAATAAACCTTAAATCAACAGGTTCAGCTACACCGGTAAAAGTGAATTCACCATTTTCAACTATTGTAGTATTTATGACAACCAAAGCATCGTCTGTCACTTCCTGCAAATATACACTTGTTCCTTCATAGGCCGGATCTGCAACTATCCCCTTAATAGTGTAATTCTTATTTTGACAGGATACAAGTAAAACTCCTGCCGTTATAAGTAAAAAAAATAGTTTTCTCATTTTGTTTTTTAATTTTAAACTTCAGTAAAGATATCTAAATTAGGTATGTAGATTACATCTTACATATTCTAATTTAACTTACTGCAATAATAAATAATAAGTTTCGTTTTAATTAAACAAACAAAAGGCAAATGAGTTTATACAAACCATTTTTTTTTAATGAGGAAGATGATTTTATCATTGGCAAACTTGGTCCTTCTAAGTTAACCTCTGCTATAATCAGACAGTTTGCAGTATGTTTATATGTTGAAAGGCGACTATCTTTACTCGATAAAATAATATTTCTAAACTAACAGAAATCTTCTCTAATTATAGATGCACAATAAAGCTGTTGTAGATTTAAGTTTTTTAAACTACTTTTGATAAAATAAAATTGTTAGATATGAGCACAATAGTTGCACCGTCACTTTTGGCGGCCAATTTTTTGAATCTCGAAAGAGATATTGAAATGCTTAACCGTAGTGAAGCAGACTGGATTCATCTCGACATAATGGATGGAGTATTTGTGCCAAATATCTCTTTTGGATTTGCTGTAATCAACCTTCTAAAGAAGATAGCAAGAAAACCACTCGACACACACCTTATGATTGTTCAACCTGAAAAGTTTGTCAAAGAGATAGCTGCAACCGGTTCTACATTTATGAATGTTCATTTTGAGGCCTGTAGTCATCTGCACAGGGTTATACAGCAAATCAGAGACAATGGCATGAAGCCTGCAGTTACACTTAACCCGCACACACCTGTTTCTTTTTTGGAAGACATAATAAAAGATGTTGATATGGTCCTTTTGATGTCTGTAAACCCTGGATTCGGAGGGCAAAAGTTTATTGAAAACACTGTCAAAAAAGTCTCACAACTTAAAGAGATGATTATTAAACAAAATTCTTCTGCACTTATAGAAGTAGACGGAGGTATAAATCTTGAAACAGGTAAAAAGCTGGTAGATGCTGGTGCAGACATACTAGTGGCAGGGAGTTTTATATTTTCGTCGGAAAATCCTGAAGAAACAATTCGCCAACTAAAAGCTCTCTAAAGCTTTCAACATTTTGAACACGGAGCTAATTTATTTTTTTGAAATCAGCTCTCCGAACTGAAATAGTTTTCAAGACTATTCATTTGCCTTTTTGATATGATCTTAGGAATAGGGAAAACACCATTTTTACGCTTACTTATACCGGTAATTGTAGGAATAGTTGTTTGTTCATATTTTCCTGAATTTTCATTAATTAGTAAACATATATCAGTAATATTAGGGCTCCTGCTTATATTAATTTCACTGTTTTTGAAGAATGATTACAGATTCAAATACAGGTGGTTATTTGGTGCAGGTCTGTTCTTATTTACATTTTCTCTGTCACAAACACAATACCATAGACAGGAGCAAAGTACACAATTCAATTTTTCTGAAAACGAACAATATTTTATAGGTACAATAACAGATATACCCAAGGTAAAACCACGCACTATCGCATGCAATGTAAAATTAAATAATCTTGATGGCAAAAGGAAAAATGTAGTTTTATATATTCAACAAACAGATGAAGCATGGAGTATTGAGCCCGGTGACGAGATTCTGTTTTTGGCTAGAATAGAGCCATTTAAAAATCTTGGCAACCCAGATGATTTTGACTATGCACGTTATATGAAACAAAAAGGGTACTCAGGTACCGCATATATAGAATCTACTGCATGGCGTAAAACCGGTAATAAATCAATCTCAATCACTTCTGTCGCACAAAGGTTCAGAATAAAAGCCCTTGAGTTCTATAAAATATTTGAACTTGACAGCGATGCTTATGCATTTATTTCAGCATTAACACTTGGATACAAAGAAGATCTTACTGATAGTATGCAAGAGGCATTTCGAGCATCGGGCACGGCGCATGTGCTCGCCGTTAGTGGATTACATGTAGGGATTATATATATCATAATAAATCTGATATTTTCTTTTTTGGGAAGAAATAGTGAGTATAGTAGCTTGTATATTATCAAACAATTGCTAATAATCGTTGTACTCTGGGCTTATGTTTTTTTAGCAGGAATGTCAGCTTCAGTTGTCAGAGCAGCAATAATGCTCACAATAAACTGCGTAGCTAACATGTTGAATCAACGAGGATTTACATACAACACACTGGCAGCTGCAGCCTTTTTTATACTTATTTATAGTCCATTTTATCTTTTCGATGTTAGCTTTCAAATGAGTTTTGGAGCTGTTTTTGCAATTTTATTCTTTCTCCCTAAATTTAAAACTTTATACACTCCTTCCAACAAAGTATCAGAATATATATATAATCTGTTTACTATTTCTTTATCGGCACAACTCGGAGTTTTCCCTCTTGTGCTTTATTATTTTGGAACATTCCCAACTTATTTTTTCATTACAAACCTACTGGTTGTTCCTCTTGTAGTATTGATAATATATGCGATAGTTCCATTAATTTTAATTAACCTGCTGCCTTTTATAAATGTTTGGGCTATAGATTTTTTTAACTATATATTTCAATGGTTGGTGAAATCAATTGCAGAGATTACACTGCGAGTTGTGTACATAGCAGAAACATTACCGTTTGCACAGGTTACAAACCTACATATTACAGCAGCTCAGCTTATTCTACTTCTCTTGTTCATCTTTATTGCGTCACACTGGTTATTTGTCGGTCAACCAAAATCACTGTTAGCCGCTCTTTCAGCTTTGTTGTTATTTCTCTTAACATCCACATACTCTATTGTTACAAAAGCGTCGCCTCAACTTGTAGTTTTCAATAGCAATAATAAAAGTGAAATAGCCATTTTTTATGAAAACAGAAGACGTCCTATAGAGCTTCCCGAAAATGGTTTTATACCATTTTCCGAAAAGACAATATTACGGTTGTCTGATAATACATTCGCTACATATCAATCAGAAAACAGATTTAAATTGGATATACTAATAATCTCTGGAAACATAAGCTACAGTATTGCTCAGCTAATGAAAATATTCAATCCCAATATTATTGTTCTCGACAGCTCAATGCCTGACTATCACTCTACTAGTATAATTAATGATTGCAATAGTTTAGATATTACGGTTCACGATGTTAAGAGGGATGGTGCGTTTTTATTGAATTATTAGTACTTTTGTTGATTAAAATCAAAGACTTAAAACAGCAAAATGTATAATTTACCATATATAAGTGAGATAATTAATCCACAAAAAGTGGATCAAATAATCAATCATATAAATAGCTCTAAAAAGATAGTTATTACTACACATCTGTCTCCTGACGGAGATGCTATTGGAGCCTCCCTTGCACTATATCATTTCATCAAAAACAGAGGTGGAAATGTTATGGTTTTAGTGCCCAATTCATTTCCATATTTCCTTAAATGGATGAGTGGGGCAAACGAGATTGAAATATTTGAATATAACCCTTCCGCAGGACATAAGATATTGATGAATGCTGATTTAATCTTCTCGCTTGATTACAATGTCTTTAAAAGAGTTGGTGATATGGGTCCCATTTTAGAAAGCTCAAGTGCAACAAAAGTCTTGATTGATCACCACCCTTCACCTGATGGAAGTTTCGATATAATAGTATCAAAACCTCAAATTTCATCAACCAGCGAACTAATATTCAGACTAATATACCAATCAGGTGGATACGTTGAATTAACGAAATCAGGAGCTGAGTCAATCTATTGTGGCATGATGACTGACACCGGCGGCTTCACTTATAACTCAGCAGATCCGGAAACATTTGAAATAATAAGTTTACTGTTGCGTAAAGGAATAAATAAAGATACAATTTACTCAAATGTGTTCAACAACTATTCTGAGGATAGATTCAGACTGTTGGGTTTTATTCTTTCACAAAGAATGGATGTGTATCACGACAAGCACTCAGCATTGTTATACCTCTCGAATGAGGATCAATCACAATTCATTTTTACTAAGGGTGATACTGAAGGATTTGTCAATTATCCTCTCAGCATTAAAGGCATCATATTTGCAACATTCATACGTGAGGAGGAGGGCATAGTAAAACTATCTTTTCGTTCCAGGAAATCATTTAGATGTAATGATTTTGCTTCTGAGTTTTTCAATGGTGGAGGACACATAAACGCTTCCGGCGGAGAATTTCAAGGAAGTCTTGAAGAAGCATTAAAGGTTTATTACGAAGGTCTCGAAAAATATAAAGATAGATTAATAGATGCAGTTAAAGAGGATTAACACACTTTAAAGAATAGATATAGTTAAGTTTATGTATTTTTGTCAACAAATTAGTTTTTATATTAGCTAAGAAAAATATGAAAAGAACTCAAACAATTTTTATACTATTATCCGCCCTACTAATCATTGCATCTTCTTGCAAAGATCAAGCAACCTATGCCGACCGCCTTAAAGAGGAGTCTAAAGCTATCGATCGTTTAATTTTGAAAAATGAATTCATTATTCTAAAAAACTTCCCGTCTAACGGTGTTTTTAAACAAAATGAGTTTTATTTAGATCCTGCATCTGATGTCTATTATAATATTGTGGATTATGGAGATACAACAGAAAGCCTTAAGCTAAATGAAGAAATATATGCTCGTCTCAGTGGGGTCTATTTCATGCTGAGCGATACTGAAACATTTTCCAACTTAAATAACTATATGCCTTACACAATGGAGTATAGAGGACCGGTCAACAACATATCAAGATACTACTACAACATCCCCGGGTTGGCTGTACCACTACCCAAGGTTGGTCACAACAGTGTGGTTAAATTAATTGTACCATTCAAAATGGGATCAGAATCCGACAGACAAATGTATCAGCCCGTATATTATGATTATGTCACATACAGATTCGAGAATAAGATTAAGTAACAACTATAAATATCTTTATGACATTAATTAAATCGATTTCCGGAATAAGAGGCACCATAGGCGGTCACGCAGAAGAAAACCTGACACCACTTGATATTGTGAAGTTCTCTGCTGCTTACGCTGCTTTTATCAAAGAAAAATCTCAAAAAGATAAGCCAACAGTTGTAATTGGACGAGATGCACGTATCTCCGGCGAAATGGTACATAGTATAATAACAGGAACATTAATCGGTATGGGATGTAATGTAACTGATATTGGAATGGCCACAACACCTACTACCGAAATTGCTGTTATAAAGGAAAGTGCAGATGGTGGCATAGTAATTACTGCCAGTCACAACCCTAAACAATGGAATGCTTTAAAACTATTAAACAGCTCTGGCGAGTTTATAAGCGCTGAAGATGGAGAGATAGTATTGACTTATGCCGAAAAAAGTGATTTTTCTTTTGCAGAAGTAGATAATTTGGGTAAGATTTCTCAGAAACAATATCTTTATGAACATATACAAGGAATATTATCATTGGAACTTGTAGATACCGAAGCAATAAAAGCTGCAAATTTTAGTGTTGCATTAGATAGCATAAATTCAGTAGGAGGAATAGCAGTTCCGGAACTACTGTATGCATTAGGTGTAAAAAAAATCTTTAAAATACACTGTGCTCCTCATGGTAATTTTTTTCATAATCCTGAGCCATTGCCACAAAATCTTACCGAACTAGCATCACTCACACGTAGCTCCAAGGCCAATGTTGGCTTTGCTGTTGACCCTGACGTCGATAGATTAGCCATCTACTGTGAAGATGGCGAACCCTTTGGTGAAGAGTACACACTGGTATCTGTTTCCGACTATGTTCTACAGCACACACCCGGAAATACGGTTTCAAACCTCAGTTCCTCACGTGCTCTAAGAGATGTGACAGTACAAAAAGGGGGCAACTATTATGCTACGGCTGTAGGTGAAGTGAATGTTGTAGCGAAAATGAAAGAGGTAGATGCAGTAATTGGTGGCGAAGGTAACGGTGGCATAATATATCCTGTGTCTCATTACGGTAGAGATGCTCTAGTAGGCATAGCTCTTTTTCTGTCACACTTAGCAAAGTCTGGAAAGAAACCATCCGAATTAAGAAAATCATACCCATCCTATTTTATGTCTAAGCAAAAAGTAGAACTAACAAATGATATAAATATCGATGATATATTGGAAAAGATAAAAGAGAAATATAGTGATCAAAAAGTTTCAGATATTGATGGTGTGAAAATTGATTTCCCTGACAAATGGGTTCATATAAGAAAATCAAACACTGAACCAATTATTCGCATATATTCTGAAGCTGGCTCTGAAACAGATGCAGAAAAAATTGGAAAACAGATTATCAACTTAATAAAACAACTTACTTAAATAATAACTCTTGGAGCAGGCTAATGAAAGATGCACTAATTAGCAAGGATGAAATACGTGGCTTACATCCCATATTTCGTGGGAAATATGGAGATAAACTTATTGATTTTGGCATAAAGATTTCAGCACTAAATGTTCCCAATGAAATTTATAATCGATCCAAACATCTCACTGGGCACAAGTTCTGTAAAGATGTTTTGGATAAGCTGGAAATTAAACGTATATTACGTAATATTAATGTTCTGGAAGATTTTAAAGAGAAACCCTTCATTACAATATCTAATCATCCATACGGACATATCGACGGAATAGCGTTGATAGAAACTGTTGCCAGTCGAGTAAACAATTTTAAGATAATGGTAAACTTTGTATTGGGGCTGATTGACACAATGTCTGAGAATTTCATCACGGTCAACCCTCTCAAGATTGAAGATCTAAACAAAGTTACTTTTACAGGACTTAGAGAAAGTATATCACATATTAAGGGAGGTTATCCTATGGGCTTTTTTCCAGCAGGAGCTATTTCAAACTTATATTTCAAAAATGGAAGAGTTGTAATTGAAGATCGTGAATGGCAAACTGACGTACTTAAAATTATTCAGAGAGCAGGTGTGCCGATTATACCAATTCATATCTCAGGAAATAATAGTAGGTCATTTTATATGTCAAGAGTGCTTGGATGGAAATTTAGAAATTTAAGATTATGTCACGAACTATACAATAAAAAAGGCAAAGAAATGATTATTACCTTAGGCGAGCCTATCATGCCTGAGGTTATTAATCAGATCAAGTCTGACACAGAGGGGATGAGAAAATTCCTTAGAGAGAAAACATATTCATTGGGAGTAATATAAACATATTTACTAATTTATGGCGAAGCAATCAATACAGCAAGTCAAACAACGTTTCGAAATTATAGGCACGTCTCCTGAACTGGATCGTGCTATTGATATAGCCCTGCAGGTAGCTCCTACTGACCTTTCGGTACTTATAACTGGTGAAAGTGGAGTTGGTAAAGAAAATTTCCCACAGATAGTTCATCAGTTCAGCAAACGCAAGCATGGACCTTATTTTGCTATTAATTGTGGTTCTATTCCAGAGGGTACTATCGACTCTGAGCTGTTTGGTCACGAAAAAGGCTCATTTACCGGTGCAACAGGTACTCGCAAAGGATATTTTGAAGTAGCAAATGGTGGAACTTTGTTCTTAGACGAAGTCGGAGAGTTACCTTTATCTACTCAGGCACGTTTGTTGAGAGTGTTAGAAAGTGGTGAATTTATAAAAGTAGGCTCTTCAAAAACAGAGAAAAGTGATGTGCGTGTAGTTGCTGCTACCAACCTAGACCTTATAAAAGCTGTAGAGAAAAACAGATTCCGTGAGGATCTATATTTTCGTCTAAACACTGTTCCAATAAGAATTCCGCCACTTCGCGATCGTAAAGATGACATACCTTTATTGTTCAGGAAGTTTACTAGTGACTGTGCCGAAAAATATATGATGCCTCCGATTACTTTAACTGAAGGAGCAACTGAAAAGCTGAAAAATTATAGATGGCCTGGTAATGTTCGTCAATTAAAAAATATAACAGAGCAGGTTTCAATAATTGAGAAGGAGCGTGTCATAACTTCGGAAATACTACAAAAGTATTTGCCATACAATGAAGTGGGGATGCTTCCCGTCTCCTTGTCAAAAATACAGGAAAATGAATATAAGTCATTTGCTAACGAACGCGAAATACTATATCAGGTTCTGTTCGATATGAAGAAAGATATATCTGAGCTTAAGCAGGTGGTAAACAGTATAATAGATGAAACAGGACAGCACACTTCAACAATAATTTCAAGTGATCATACAAGAGTTCCGGTACCCGTAAAGTATGAGCCCTTTACAGAGAACATCTCTATTAACAACGAGAATGAGCATCATGATATACAGGAGGCTACTGAATATGAAGAAAGTGCTCTTTCTATTAGTGAAGTAGAAAAGGAAATGATAGCAAAAGCTCTGGAGCGTCACAATGGGAAAAGAAAATCTGCAGCTATAGAACTGGGCATATCTGAGCGTACACTTTATAGAAAAATTAAGGAATACGATTTATAATAGATTCACAAGTGATGAAAGGTATTAAATATATTTCAATAATAGTGCTGATATGTATTGTAAGCTCTTGTCGGGTGTCATACTCCTTCCGAACCGCATCAATTGATTACGATCTAACTAAATCACTGACTATAGGACATTTTATAAATCAGGCACCACTTGTATATCCGCCACTTGAACAAAGATTCAATGAAGAGATGGCAGATATGTTCACACGAAATACGCGACTACAATTGGTTGACCAGAATGGTGATATGGATATTGAAGGTGAGATTGTAGGATATCAGTTAACCCCGATTGCTGTTCAAGAAGATGCATTTGCATCTGAAACAAGACTGACGATGACGGTAAGAATGAGATTTAGGAATAATAAAACAAATGATCCCGATATTGAGGAAACAATATCTGCAAATCGTACATTCTCAAGTAATACAGTCTTCGATACTGTGCAAGACCAACTGGTTAATGAGTTAATAAAGGAGATTGTAGATCAGATATTCAATGCAACCATGGCAAACTGGTAACTTAAATGGAGAAAAATAATCTATACCAATTACTGATTGAAGGTGAATCCTTCAAAAACAGTTCTATTGATGAATTAAGGGAAATTGTTGACAAATATCCATACTTCCAGACGGCAAGACTGCTTTATACCAAAAAGCTGTTAATCTCTGATGATGAGGGTTATGATGAAGAATTGAGTAAAACAGCAATCTTATGTGCTGACAGGAGAAAACTGTTTTATTTTATACAGCCTGAGAAATATGAGAGTTTGCTGAACATAACGGAAAGCAATCAGCCTGAGGAGAAAGATAGAACGGAGGCGCTATTAAACTCTTACTTTAAATCATTTGGTAGTGAAGAGGATAATACCTCACCTGTTGATACAAAAGGAATATCTTATGCTTCAACTGACTACTTCAGTTATCTGGAGTCGCTGGGCGTTGACAACACTGCAGATTCATCATCTGAGACCTTTGAACATCAAGATATTATTGACGCTTTTATTAATAATGAATCTGAACCAATACGGTTGCGTCCATTAAAAACGACTCATGATACTGAGAAAGTAGAGGAGGAGAACGAGTTTCTTACAGAAACGTTAGCTAAGATATATATAAAACAGAAGAAATATGAACAGGCACTTACAATTATTAAGCGATTAAGTTTGACTTTCCCAAAAAAAAGTAGTTACTTTGCGGACCAAATTCGTTTCTTGGAATATTTGATTATAAACGAAAAAAAAATTAAATAGACATTATGTATATTTTTATCACCATTCTGATATTGCTAGCTTCGATAC